>CALXIU010000227.1 GCA_944388415.1 uncultured Ruthenibacterium sp.
TGGCCTTGCAGTGGTCCTCCACATACAGCCAGTCGCGCACGTTCATGCCGTCGCCGTACACGGGCAGCTGCTTGTGGTGCTTGACGTTGTTGATCATCAGCGGGATCAGCTTCTCCGGGAACTGGTACGGGCCGTAGTTGTTCGAGCAGCGCGTGATGTTCACCGGCATGCCGTACGTGTCGTGGAACGCCATGACGAACATGTCGGCGCTCGCCTTTGACGACGAGTACGGGCTGTGCGGGCACAGCGGCGTCGTCTCCATGAAGTAGCCGTCCTCGCCGAGGCTGCCGTACACCTCGTCCGTGGACACCTGCAAATACTTCTTGCCCTCGGTCCACTTGCCGTCCTTGAGCCACGCGTCCTTCGCGCACTGCAACAGGTTCACCGTGCCCAGCACGTTCGTCTCCACGAAGATCTCCGGGTTCGTGATCGAGCGGTCGACGTGGCTCTCCGCCGCGAAGTTGATGACGTAGTCAAAATCGTACTGTTCAAACAGCCCCGTCACGAGCGCGCGGTCGCAGATGTCGCCCTGCACGAAGACGTGGCGCTCGTCGCCCTCGACGCCCTTCAGGTTCTCGAGGTTGCCGGCATACGTCAGCTTGTCGAGGTTGACCAAAAGGATGTCGTCGTATTTGTTCAGCATGTAGTAGACAAAATTCGAGCCGATGAAACCGGCGCAGCCGGTGATGAGATATTTTTTCATATTGACACTCCTGTATTTCAGTTTCCGTCCCAGTGCTCAAAATAGCACGCCAGCGCGTCGCGCCACGGGCGCATCTCGTCGCCCACGGTGCAGCGCAGCATCCGGTTGTCCAGCGCGCTCCACGCCGGGCGGTCGGCCGAGGCCGGGTTCTTCGCCTTGTACTCGGCGCTCGTGCACGGCGCGACCGTCGCGTCCACGCCCGCCAGTCGGATGATCTCGCACGCGAAGTCGTACCACGAGCACACGCCCTCGCCCGTGCAGTGATACACGCCGTACTCGTCCGTCACAGCCAGCTTCAGCAGATGGTGCGCGAGGTCGGCGGCGTTCGTCGGGTTGCCCAGCTGGTCGTTCACGACCGTCAGCGCGCCGAATTTCTTTCCGGCGTTCACCATCGTCTTGACGAAATTCTTGCCCACATAGCCGTACAGCCACGCGGTGCGCACGACGAACCAGCGCGAGCAGAACTTCTGCACGTACTCCTCGCCCAGCAGCTTCGTCTTGCCGTACATCGACTTCGGACGCGGCAGCTCGCACTCGCTCAGCGGCTCGCCGCCCTCGCCGGGAAACACGTAGTCCGTCGACACGTGCACCAGCTTCGCGCCCATCTCCTCGGCCGCGATGGCCAGGTTGCGCGCGCCCAGCGCGTTGACGCGGAACGCGTCGTCGGCGTGGCTCTCGCAGCCGTCGACGTTCGTGTACGCCGCGCACGAGAAGATGACGTCCGGCGCGTGATGGCGCACGAAGGCGCTCACGGCCGCCAGGTTCGTGATGTCCAGTGTGTCAACGTCCGTCGGGATGACGGTGGCGCGCATCAGCTTTTTCGGCAGCGGGCCGAGCTCCGTCGCGCCGTTTGCCAGACAGCGGCACAGCTCGGTGCCGAGCTGTCCGTTCGCGCCGGTGATCAAAATTTTCATGTGCGGTCCCTCACTTGCAGAAAATCAATAGCGGATCTTGTTCTCGGCCACCGAGCGCAGATGCTGGCCGTACGGGCTCTTGCCGTAGCGCTCGGCGCTCTCCAGCAGCTTCTCCTTGGTGATCCAGCCGTTTTTATACGCGATCTCCTCGGGCGCCGAGATCTTGATGCCCTGACGCTTCTCCACCATGCGCACGAAGTCGGCGGCGTCCACAAGGCTGTCCATCGTGCCCGTGTCCAGCCACGCGAAGCCGCGTCCGAGAAGCTGCACATCCAGCGCCTGCTGCTTCAGGTACAGCTCATTCAGCGTCGTGATCTCGAGTTCGCCGCGCGCGGAGGGCTTGACCTCCTTCGCCAGCTTGACGACGCGGTTGTCGTAGAAGTACAGCCCCGTGATCGCGTAATTCGACTTCGGGTGCGCGGGCTTTTCCTCCACGCTGATGACGTGGCCCTCGCGGTCAAACTCCACGATGCCGAAGCGCTCGGGGTCGTTGACGTAGTAGCCGAACACCGTCGCGCGGCCGTTTTCCTCGGCGTTCTTCACCGCGTTTTTCAAAATGCGCGAGAAGCCGTTGCCGTAGAAGATGTTGTCGCCCAGCACCATCGCGCACGCGTCGTCGCCGATGAACTCCTCGCCCAGCAGAAACGCCTGCGCGAGGCCGTCCGGCGAGGGCTGCACCTTGTACGAGAAGTGCACGCCGTACTGGCTGCCGTCTCCCAGCAGGTGCTCGAAGCGCGGCGTGTCGTCCGGCGTCGAGATGATGAGAATGTCCTGGATGCCAGCCAGCATCAGTGTGGACAGCGGATAGTAGATCATCGGTTTGTCATACACGGGCAAAAGCTGCTTCGACGTCACCATCGTCAGCGGATACAGCCGTGTGCCGGCGCCGCCGGCCAGAATGATACCTTTCAAATCGCTCGTTCTCCTTTTTCTTTTTATTTTCAAACGGGCTAAGTACCGCCCACACACTTACATGAATTGAAATCCCCACTTGTGCCAGTAGTGCAGCATCGAGCCGATCTGCATCGTGAAATTGCGCAGCTTCTTGTTCGGGTCGCGGTGCCACGCGTGGCAGACGTACGTCTCCGGCACAAAATACACCTTGCCGTGCTTCTGCGCCTCGCGCGTGATGTCCGCGTCCTCCACGTACATGAAATAGCTCTCGTCAAAGCCGCCCATTTTCCGGAACACCTCTGTGCGCATCACGAAGAAGCACCCGGTGCAGAAGTCGATCTCGCGCGCCTGCGTCAGGTCTTCGTCCAGCATCAGGTAGTGCCGCTCGACGTTTTTCAGAAAGGGCAGGGGGATCTGCCGCGCGACGAGCGCCAGAAACGTCGGCCGGCGCTTCGCGGTGTACTGCGCCTCGCCCGAGGGGTATTTCAGCTGCGGCGTCGCCATCACCACATCCGGGTGCGCGTCCATCCACGCGCACAGCGCGCCGACGGCGTCCTCGCCCAGCGTGATGTCCGGGTTCACGACGAAGTGATATTCGGAGTTCAGCATCGGCAGCACGGCGTTGTGCCCGCGGCCAAAGCCGACGTTCTCGCCGAGGCGCACGATGTGCACGTTCTCCGGCCAGTCCATGTGCTCCAGAGCGTCGCCCGCGCCGTCGGGGGAGGCGTTGTCCACGAGATACAGCTCCAGCGCCACGCTCTTCGTGTGCTCCAGCAGCGAGCGCGCCGCGGCCGCGGCCTCGTCCGCGCCGTTGTAAACGACGATGCACGCGCTTGCGCGGGTCTTGTCCATGAAAGCATCCCTCCGGCCGCGATACGGCAGCATATATATGTATAATTAGTATATCACGTTTTGACCGCTGCGTAAACCTCTGCCATCCGCATACTTTCCGCCGTTTGGGGCATGATAGGGCGAGGGGGTGGGGCGGATGCGCGAAAAAATCGTACTGTTCACAGCGGGCGGCGCGGGCTACAGTGCGCTGGAGCTGCTCTACCGCGGGCGCACGCACTGGACGATGGCGCTGCTCGGCGGCGCGTGCCTTGTGCTGCTGGGCTGGCTGGTGCGCGCGCGTCCGGACTGGACGCTGCGCCGTCAGGCGCTCGCCGGGGCCGCCCTGATCACAGCGGCGGAGCTGGCGGCGGGCGTCGCCGTCAACCTTGTGCTCGGCTGGCACGTGTGGGACTACTCCGCCCAGCCGCTGAACCTGTTCGGCCAGATCTGCCCGCGCTTTTCCTTCTACTGGCTGTGTCTGTCGTACGCCGCGTGCGGCGCGCTGCGCCTCGCGCGCAGAACCGCCGCACAAAAAGCGCAGCCCGAGGCCGTGCCGTAATACAAAAAAGAGGGCCGCGCAGCGGCCCTTCAGTTTGTCGATAAACTTCAAAAGTGTGTTTTGGCCTCCCCTCAATGGGGAGGCCACTCGCTTTTTCGCTTCATGTACTTTTTCGACAGCCTCAGAGGGCCGCGCAGCGGCCCTTTTTTCATTCGAACGGATAGCGGATGCCCCACGCGGCGCGCAGCGCGTCCATCTGGCGCAAAATGCGCAGCGTCGCGGCGGCGGGCAGCGATGGGCACTCAAGACCGCCGGCCTCGGCCGTGCGCGCGAACTCGCGCACCTCGTACTCGTACCCTGTCGCGTCGAACGGCAGCGGCAGGCGCTTCATGTCGCGCCCGTCCGTGATGACGGTCAGTTCCTGCGGGTGCCAGAAGTCGCACAGCTCGATGCGCCCCGTGTCGCCAAAGATCACGGCCTTGTTGTCGCTCATCGCGCAGCCGGTCGCGGACAGGCTCGCCACCTCGCCGCCGGGATACGTCATTACGACGGCGTTCTGCAAGTCCATGCCGTGTTCGTTTTTCTGGCAGACGCCCACGGGCGGCGCGGACGGCTCGCCCAGCACGAGGTCCGCCAGCGTCAGCGTGTACATCGTGAAATCCAGCAGGATGCCGCCCGCCAGCTCCGGCAGCGCGATGCGGTCCTTGCCGGAGAGCTTCGCGCCCATGTTGGCCGTCAGCAGATGCACCCGGCCGATGGCGCCGCTCTCGATCACGCCGCGCAGCGCCGGAACGAACG
The DNA here is from genome assembly GCA_944388415.1 of uncultured Ruthenibacterium sp. Lineage (GTDB taxonomy): Bacteria > Bacillota > Clostridia > Oscillospirales > Ruminococcaceae > Ruthenibacterium. Next base: position 4,640 of record CALXIU010000227.1, read on the forward strand.
GCATACACCGCGTCCACACGGCCTCCGCCAGCAGCAGATTTTTCTCCCGCGCCAGCGCGAACAGCTCCCGCGCCCACGCCTCGTTCACCGTCAGCGGCTTTTCGCACAACACGTGTTTGCCCGCCTCCAGCGCGGCGATCACGTTCTCCCGGTGAAAATTGTGCGTCGTCGCGATGTACACCATGTCCACCGCCGGGTCGGCCAGCAGCGCGCCGTACCCCTCATAGCTCTTTTCAAAGCCGAATTCCTTCGCAAACGCCTCGGCGCGCGCGCCGTCGCGCGCCGCCACGGCATACGGGCGGACGCCGCAGTCGGTCTGCGTCACAGTCATGGCCATCTGGCGGGCGATGCGTCCCGCCGCGAGGATGCCGAGATTGAGCATGATCTTCTCTCCTTTTCCCGCCGCGCACGGCGCGGTTTTGTAACCTTTTTTTCATAATATCACAATCGCGCCCGCCTGAAAAGAGGAAAACGGCCCTCTGGACACCGAAAAAAGTGTCCGAAGGGCCGTGAAATATGCGGGATCAGCGCTCGCGCGAGGCGATCTCGGCGAGGATCTGCGCGGTGAACTCCTCCAGCGTCTTCACGCCGCCCTTGTCCTCCTTGCGGGCGCGGACGGAGACCGTGCCGTTCTCCATCTCCTGCGCGCCGACGACGAGCATATAGGGCACCTTCTGCAGCTGGGCCTCGCGGATCTTGTAGCCCATCTTCTCGCTGCGGCAGTCGGCCGAGACGCGCACGCCGGCGGCGTCCAGCTTGGCCTCGATCTCGCGCGCGTAGGGGCGGTGCGCCTCCGAGATGGGGATGACGCGCACCTGCTCGGGCGCGAGCCACACCGGGAACGCGCCCGCGAAGTGCTCGATCAAAATGCCGATGAAGCGCTCGATGGAGCCGAACACGACGCGGTGGATCATCACCGGGCGGTGCTTCTGGCCGTCCTCGCCCGTGTACTCGATCTCAAAGCGCTCGGGCAGCTGGAAGTCCAGCTGGATCGTGCCGCACTGCCACGTGCGGCCGATGGCGTCCACGAGGTGGAAGTCCAGCTTCGGGCCGTAGAACGCGCCGTCGCCCTCGTTGACCTCGTACGGGCGGCCCAGCTCGTCCATCGCGGCGCGCAGCGCGTCGGTGGCCATCTCCCAGTCCTCGACCGCACCCATGTGGTCCTCGGGCATCGTCGACAGCTCGATGTGGTACTCGAAGCCGAACAGCGAGTACACCTCGTCGATGAGGCGCACGACGCCGACGATCTCGTCCTTGATCTGCGAGGGCGTCATGAAAATGTGCGCGTCGTCCTGCGTGAAGCAGCGCACGCGCATCAGGCCGTGCAGCGCGCCCGACAGCTCGTGGCGGTGCACGATGCCCAGCTCGCCCATGCGCAGCGGCAGGTCGCGGTAGGAGCGGGGTTTCGTCTTGTACACCATGATGCCGCCCGGGCAGTTCATCGGCTTGATGGCGAAGTCCGTGTCGTCGATGACCGTCGTGTACATGTTGTTCTTGTAGTGGTCCCAGTGGCCGCTGCGCTCCCACAGCGAGCGGTTGAGCATGATGGGCGTGCTGATCTCCTGATAGCCCGCGCGGTGATGGATCTCGCGCCAGTAGTCGATGAGCGTGTTCTTGACGATCATGCCCTTCGGCAGGAAGAACGGGAAGCCCGGGCCCTCCTCCATCAGCGCGAACAGCTCCAGCTCCTTGCCGAGACGGCGGTGGTCGCGCTTTTTCGCCTCCTCCAGCATGTGGAGATACGCCTCCAGCTCGCTGGCCTTCGGAAACGCGATGCCGTACACGCGGCACAGGCTGTCGCGCGAAGCATCGCCGCGCCAGTACGCGCTCGCGGCGCTCAGCAGCTTGACGGCCTTCAAAGCGCCCGTGCTCATCAGGTGCGGGCCGGCGCACAGGTCGGTGAAGTCGCCCTGCTGATAGATCGAGAGCTGCCAGCCCTTCTCCGCGTACTCCTCCAGCAGCTCCAGCTTGTAGCGCTGGCCGCGGAAGATCTCGCGGCCCTCCTCGACGGTGATGAAGCGCTTTTCCACGGGGATGTCCGCCTTGATGATCTTCTTCATCTCGGCCTCGATGCCCTCGAACTGGTCGGGCGTGAACGGCTCGGTGCCGCCGATGTCGTAATACCAGCCGTCGGACAGCGCCGGGCCGATGCCGAACTGCGCGGACGGGTACAGGTGCTGGATGGCCTGCGCCATCACGTGCGCCGCCGTGTGCCAGTACGCGTGCTTGCCGTCGGCGTCCTCAAACGTGCAGATCTCCAGCTCACAGTCCTTCTCCACGGGCGTGCGCAGGTCGCACGCCTCGCCGTCGATGCGCGCCGCGCACGCGGATTTGTACAGCCCCGCGCCGATGCTCTTCGCGATGTCGGCGCAGCTCGTGCCGGCCTCGTATTCGCGCACGACGCCGCCCTTCAATGTGACCTTGACCATTTGTCGTCTCCTCCTTTGTGACAAAACAAAAAGACCCATCCCGCACATGCCTGTACGGGATGAGCCCTTGAAAAAAGCCCACGGTTCCACCCGAATTGCATTCCTTGCTGTATTATTTATGACAAATAATACAATTTGGAATACCGCTCCTGACGGCTGTAACGGGCCGTGCCCGGCGGGGTTTGCCCGCGCTCCGCGGTGGTAAGGCGATCGCCCGTGCAAAGCCGCTCGCAGCGCAAAGGCGGCTCTCTCTGCTGCGCGTGGATCAAACGCCCGTTTGTCCGCATCCTCGCTTTTACGGGATGATTGTTCTACAATAGTACCGCGCGCGAGGCGGAAAGTCAAGGCGCAATTCGAAAGAATTTGTGACGAATTTGTTTCTATTTTCTTGACATCACAGCGCATGAACTATAAAATAAGAATAATGATTCAATGTAATACGAGGGCACGGCCAGTTCCTTCGCGCCGGCTGCCTTTTCATTTCAGATGATACACGGTTGAATTTTCGGGCGCTTTCCGGCAGGGAAAGGACGCTTTGTCTCTCTATTACTTTTTCTCATTGAAAAAAGTGAATTAGGAGTGAAGCAAAACATGCCACAAGCAATTTGGGTGGCTGTTTTTGTTGTGCTCGCCATCATCATCGGCGCCGGGATGTTCTATGCCGGCGTCACCTACCGCCGCAAAACCGCTGAAGAAAAGATCGGCAGTGCGGAGGAAGAGGCAAAGCGCATCGTCAATGACGCGATGAAGGCGGCGCAGCAAAAGCGCAAGGAAACGCTCGTGGAGGCCAAGGACCAGGCCCTCCAGCTCAAGACGGAAGCCGACAGGGAGATCAAAGAGCGCCGCAACGACCTGACGCGTCAGGAGCGCCGCCTCGATCAGAAGGAGGAAGCGCTCGACCGCAAGACCGCCGCCCTCGAGGAGAAGGAAAACGACCTGCGCCGCCGCAGCGAGCTGGCCGAGACGCGTCTGGCCGAGATCGAGCAGCTCAAGGCGCAGCAGATCGAAAAGATGGAGCTGATCGCCCAGCTGTCCACCGAGGACGCGAAGCAGCTCCTTCTCAACCGCGTGGACGAACAGCTCACGCATGAAAAGGCGATGCACATCGCCCAGTTCGAGACCAATTACAAGGATCAGGCCGAGACGCTTGCGCGCGAGATCCTGACGCAGACGATCGCCCGCTGCGCGGCCGATCACTCCAGCGAGGCCACCGTGTCGGTGGTGCCGCTGCCGTCCGACGAGATGAAGGGCCGCATCATCGGCCGCGAGGGCCGCAACATCCGCGCGCTGGAGACGGCGACGGGCGTCGACCTCATCATCGACGACACGCCCGAGGCCATCACGCTGTCCAGCTTCGATCCCGTCCGCCGCGAGGTCGCGCGCCTGACGCTCGAAAAGCTCATCAGCGACGGCCGCATCCATCACGCCCGCATCGAGGAAATGGTTGACAAGTCCCGCCGCGAGCTGGAGCTGACGATGAAGCGCGAGGGCGAGCGCGCCGTGATGGACGTCGGCCTGCACGGCCTGCACCCGGACATCGTCAAGCTGCTGGGCCGCCTGCGCTTCCGCACCAGCTACGGCCAGAACGTGCTGAACCACTCGCTGGAGGTCGCGTACCTGTCCGGCATCCTCGCCGGGGAGCTGGGCCTCAACGTCACACAGGCCAAGCGCGCCGGTCTGCTGCATGACATCGGCAAGGCGCTCGATCACGAGATCGAGGGCAGCCACATCTCCATCGGCGTCGAGATCGCGAAGAAATACCGCGAGAACCCCGCCATCGTCCACGCCATCGAGGCGCACCACGGCGACGTGGAGCCCAAGACGCCGCTTGCGTTCATCGTCATGGCGGCGGACGCCATCTCGGCCGCACGTCCCGGCGCGCGCCGCGAGAACCTCGAGAGCTACATCAAGCGCCTCGAGAACCTCGAGGAGATCGCCAACGGCTTCGAGGGCGTCGAGAGCAGTTACGCCATCCAGGCGGGCCGCGAGATCCGCGTTATGGTCAAGCCGGACGTCATCAGCGACGACGCGCTCGTCATTCTGGCGCACAGCGTCGCGCAGCGCATCGAGGAGGAGCTGGATTACCCCGGCCAGATCAAGGTCAACGTCATCCGCGAATCCCGCGCGACGGAATACGCGAAATAAACAAAACCCAAAGCGGGCCGCTGCACACAGGCAGCGGCCCGCTTTCTGTTCCGCGGGATTTCCGCAGGAAAAAGAAAAGGTCCCGGATGTTTCCACATCCGGGACCTTTCAGCTTGTCGAAAAAGGTCACCTTTCGGTGGCCTTTTTGTCGTATAAAGGGAAGAAATGCGGTATAATGAAGCAGGGTGAGAAAAATGCTGGTAAAGAACGCAGAAAATCGAGGACAGCTGGAATTCGTGAGTTTGGAAGAGATGGTGCCGCAGGATCATCTGCTGCGGAAGATCGAGGAAGCGATCGACTTCAAGA
>CALXIU010000228.1 GCA_944388415.1 uncultured Ruthenibacterium sp.
GGGCCGCAGGGGCCACAGGGGTCGCAGGGGCCACAGGGGCCGCAGGGGCCGGAGGGGCCGCAGGGACCGGAAGGGCCGCAGGGGCCGCAGGGGCCACAGGGGCCGCAGGGGCCGGAGGGGCCGCAGGGGCCACAGGGGTCGCAGGGGCCACAGGGGCCGCAGGGGCCGGAGGGGCCGCAGGGCGAGCCCGGCTGCTGCTCCACGCCGGAGTTTCTGGCGGCGTACGCGCTGCCGCCGCAGCCGCTGCCCGGCGCGAGCTCGCTGACCTTTGACCGGACCGCGCTTGCAAACGGAAGCTCGATCACCCACGCGAGAAATTCCGCGGATGTCGTGCTGAGCCGTCCCGGCTATTACACCGCCTTCTTTCATGCGACTCTGTCTCCGATCCCGGGAGACGTGCTTCCTGTCAGCGCCGTGCTGTATCTGACGCGCAACGGAGCAAGCGTGACCGGAACGGGCGCGCGCCAGTCTTTGACGCAGGAACAGGACGCCGAAAACATCTCGTTCGTTGAGACAGTCAGGGTCAGCGACGTCCCGGCGACGCTGAACGTCTTCTCCGAGGGAAGCATGCTCCTCGTCAGCGATGCCGCGATCACTGTCATCCGGTTGGGCGATCTCTGAGGAACAAAAAGGGCCCGCGCGGCGCGCGGGCCTTCTTTTATTGTTCCGCCGGACGATACGGCGTCGTTGCGTTGCAGATGAGCTGTGGGAGCGTGGCGTAGCTCTGCACGAGGAGTTCCGGGGCCTTGAGCTCGCGCAGCATCATTTTGCCCGCCGTCCGTCCGAGGTCGTGCACGTCGATGTGGACGAGCGTCGGCACGGGGTCCAGCACGGCGGAGTACGGATATTTGTCAAACGTGATGACGGCCACGTCCTCCGGGATGCGGACGCCGAGGCTTCGGGCGACCTGATAGAAAGCGAACGCGTGCAGATTGCTGCCGCAGATGACGGCGTCGGGCCGGTCGGGCAGATGCAGCAGGTCAGTGGCGCCCTGATGGCTCCCCGCGAGGCCGTTCGGCGTGTGGATAATCCAGCTTTCGTGTACACGCACTCCCGCCTCCTGCATCGCAATGCGGAAGCCGCGCAGACGCAGATAGGCGATCTCCTCGTCCGCGGGACCCGTCAGAAACCCGATGCGCCGGTAGCCGCGCTCCAGAAGGTGCTCGGCTGCGATCTGGCCGCCGAGCGTCTGATCGATCTCGACCCAGCACAGACGGGAATCCGCGCCCGGACGGCCAATCACAATGTGCGGGAACTGGTTGCGGTTCAGCAGCGCGGCGGTGGCCTTGTCGATCGGGACGCCGTGGAAGATGATCCCGTCCGCCAGCTTCCGGCGCACGATGCGCTCGACCGCCGCGCCGGGAGAGATCTCCGCGGCGGCGTTCATCAGCGTCAGCGTGTACCCTTTCTCGTTCAGCTCGCTCAGGATGCCGCACAGGATGTCGAACCGGTGCGGATTTTTGTACGCGATATCAGCCGGAAGCTGCGTCAGGCAGACGATGTTGCGCGCCGATTTTCTGGCAAGGCTCGCCGCCCGGCTGTCCGGCGCATAGTCGAGCGCCTTCATCACCGCCTCCACGCGGCGCGTCGTCGCCTCGGAGATGCCGGGTTTTCCGTTCAGGATCTTGGAGACAGTCGCGACGGAGACCCCGGCTTCCCGCGCGACGTCACGGATGGTCACGGACATCACATCACCCCTTCATAATAGTATACCGGTTTACCAAGTTTTGCAACTTTATTTCAGCCAAAATGTTTGTAATTCTCGAAAATTTCTGCTACTATATAGATGACAGATAAAAAGAGAGATTAACCGGTTACCTTCATTTTCAAAACAGCACTGAGTGGGTGAATCACATGATCGACAAGAAAGCTGTCCTGCACATTCCCTGTTCCTCGTACGCGTTTGCCTCGAGCGAGAGCGACCTCTGCCTGCGCCTGCGCGCCGCGCGGGGGAATCTGACGCAATGCGACGTATACTGCGCTGACCGCGCGGTGGAGTACGGCCCGGCGCGGTTCATCGAATTTCCGATGCGCCTCGTCGCGCAGGATGAATGCTTCGACTACTTCGAGGCGCGGTTCGAGACGCCGTTTTCCCGCGTCTGCTACTATTTCCGGCTGGCGGACGCCGAGGACTGGATCTACTACTACGGCGGGTTCTTCTCCCGCGAGCTCGCGGACTTCACGCTGGAAGGCAGAAACATCGACAACCGCAGCGAGTACTTCAACTATCCCGTCATCCTGCGCTCCGAGCTGGCGCAGACGCCCGACTGGCTGAAGGAGGCCCGCGTCTACAACATTTTCCCGGACAGCTTCGCGACGGAGAGGCACAGCATCTACCGCTCGCACCCGGACGGACGCTTGGGCGGAACGCTGCGCGGCGTCATCCAGAATCTCGACCACATTGAGGAGCTCGGCTGCAACTGTCTGTATCTGAACCCGATTTTTCACGCCAGGTCGTATCATGCGTACGACACGATCGACTATCTGCACGTGGACGCGCGCTTCGGCACGGACGACGATCTGCGCGAGCTGGTGAAGTGCGCGCACGAGCGCGGCATCCGCGTGATCCTCGACGGCGTGTTCAATCACAGCGGTCGCGGATTCTTCGCGTTTCAGGACGTGCTCAAGCGCGGCGGCGACTCGCCTTACCGGAGCTGGTTTTACCGGATGCCGGAGCACCCCGACATGCACGGCGGCGAGAACGGACGCCCGAACTACGCCTGCTTCGCGTATGTGGCGGAGATGCCGAAGCTGAACACCGCGAACCCGGAGGTGCAAACCTACTTTGCGAAGGTCGGCCGGGATTGGGTCGAGGAGTTCGGGATCGACGGCTGGCGGCTGGATGTTGCGAACGAGGTGGCAAAGGAATTCTGGCGCGTGTTCCGGCGCGAGGTCAAGGCGGCCAAGCCGGACTGCGTGCTGATCGGCGAGGTGTGGGAGAACGCGCAGGACTGGCTGCGGTACGATCTGTTTGACTCAACGATGAACTACGATTTCCGCCGCCATTGCCGAGACTTTTTCGCAATGGAGCGCATCGACGCCGCCGGGTTCGACGCGCGCGTGACGGACATGCGCATGCGCTACGCGGACGCGTACTGGCGCTCGCAGCTCAATTTGCTCGACAGCCACGACGTCAGCCGGTTTCTCTCGCTGTGCGGCGGCGACCTGCGGAAAATGCGCCTCGCCGTGCTGTTCCAGATGCTCTTTCCCGGCGCGCCGTCGATCTACTACGGCGACGAGATGGACATGGAGGGCGTCGCGGAAAACGAGTTCCGCCGCCCGATGGCGTGGGGCCAGCAGAGCCAGCTGTACGAGCATTACCGTCAGGCGATGCTCCTGCGCATCAAGGCGGCGCCGCAGACGGCCGAATACCGCACGCTGCGCTCCGAGCCGGGCAGCCGCCTCTATGCCTTCGAGCTGAAAAACAGCGGCGCGAGCACGGTCGTCTATCTGAACGCAGGTGAAGCGCCTGTCGAGGTCAGTCTCCCCGGGAATGCCGAAATCGCGCTCCGGCATCAGTTGGACGGGTGCACGCTCGGCGCGTACGGATACGCGGCAGCTGTTGTCCGCGAAGCATAACAGAAAAAAGGCCCGTGCCCCCGCACTGTTTCGCGGGGCACGGGCCTTTTTCATTCGAACGCCGAGCCGTCTTTTTCAACCGTCAGCGGGACAAATTTTTCGATGGCGTCCTGCACGCACTTGTCCCAGAGCCGCCACTCGTGCGCGTAGCCTTCTATCTCCCGGAACTGCGCGTCGAGGCCGATCTTCTCGGCATAGGCGCGGAATTTCACAAAGTTCTGATACATGATGGGGTCCTCCGTACCGCACGCAAAATACAGACGGGGCAATTCCCCGGTGCGCGCCTTTTGGGCGGCAATATCCCAGACGTTTTGCTCGGAGGCGAGGTACGCCTCCAGGCCGCCCGCGTTCTCCATCTGGTTTTTCGCGCGGTGCGGCCATGGCTTGACGACTGTCGGGTCGCGCGCATCGCGCGGGCACGAGGACATGACATAGGCGGCCGCGAATTTTTCCGGATGATTGAACGCGTACACGCACGTGCCGAGGCCGCCCATCGACAGGCCGGCGATGAAATTGTCCTCGCGGCGGTCGCTCGCCGGGAACCAGTTGTAGACGAGCGGCATCAGTTCCTCCGTGAGATACGTGTAGGCGCTGTATCCCATCGCGAAATGATCCCAGTTTGCGTAATCGCTGTTGAGAGCAGAAGGCATCACGACGATCAGCTCTTTTTCGCGCGCGTACACTTCCACATTGCTCTTGCGGATCCAATCGGTATAGTCGCCGAACGTGCCGTGCAAAAGCCAAAGCACCTGATAACGCTTACCGGATCTGAAATAGTCAGCCGGTTTTTCTGAATATGGACAATCCGGCAAAATGATGTTTACATCCGTATTTCCAAACAGATATTTGCTTTCAAAATTGAGATGCACCAGCGCCATTTCATTTTCTCCTTGCAGCGGTTTTATTTTTGAAATCAGAAGACTGCCGATTCCAGCACAAAACGGCGCTGCTCGTCACTGAGCGGCAGGATCGGAGAATTTCCTTCGGGCGGGGCGCCGTCAGTGGTGTCGTCGTTTTCCACGATCAGCACGGCGCCGTTTTCATCCAGAACGTGGTTGTGCCACCAGCCTTTTTTCACGTTGTACACTTTCCCCGGCTCCATGCGCTCCGCGTGCATCTCGCCGGGCTTGTCGCCCGCGCCGGCGGTGAACAGCATGCAATTTCCTCTCAGCAGCACAAACACTTCGTCGGTCAAATCATGCCTCTGCGCTGTGCGGATCGCCTCAGGGCGCACGTCATCACAATACGCGAGCACCGCCACGCGCCACGCCTCGTACGAAACCAGCGGACGATACCCGCTCTCATTCATGGACGTGATCTCCAGACCGTGTTCCATTGTTCTCCTCCTTTATTCCTCTGCTTTTTGCCGGTGCGTGCGACGCCACTCGGACGGCGACACCCCGACACAGCTCTTGAACACTTTCAAAAAGTGCTTTTCATCGGAAAATCCCACGCGGCGGCCGATCTCATTGACTTTCCAGTCCGTGTCCTGAAGGAGCTGCTTGGCCGCGTCGATGCGGATGCCCTGGAGATAGCTGACAAAGTTGCTGCCGGTGTACTGCTTGAAGAGCAGGCTGAACAGCGAGTAATTCATTGAGGCGAGATTGCTGACGACCGCCATGTTCAGCGGCAAATTATAGTTTTGCTGAATGTACTGC
>CALXIU010000229.1 GCA_944388415.1 uncultured Ruthenibacterium sp.
CGGCGTGCGAGATCCTCGCGGCGGGGCGCGACAAGTGGGCGCGTGGCGTCCGCTTTATTTTTGTCCCGCCCACAAAGCATTACGTGCTGCGGCGCTTCCTCGCGGAGAACGGCTTCTCGCTGCTGGATGAGACGCCCGTGCTCGCGGCAGGGCGCACGTACACGGTGCTGTGCGCCGAGTACACGGGCGAGGCGCGCTCGCTCACGCCGTTCGAGAGCGCGGTCGGAAAGGCTGTGAAGAACACGGAGGCCTCGCGCGCCTATCTCGAGCGTGTGGCGTTCCTTACGGAAAAGTACGCGCGCGGCGCAACGACACAGGAAGAACAACAGATGCTCGCCGGTCTGTGCGGGCAGATCAGAAAGGCGGCGGAAACATGTCAGTGACGATCGAACAGATCCATCAGGCCGTCGGCGCGTGGGCCCCGTGGGACACGGCCGAGGAGTGGGACAACGCCGGGCTGCTCGTGCGCTGTGCCGGCGAAGTGACGGGCGTGCTGTGCACGCTCGACATCACGCGCGAGGCTGTAGAGGCCGCGAAGGCGGCGGGCTGCAACACGATCGTGTCGCACCACCCCGTCGTGTTCCGCGCGATGAAGACGTTTGACGCCGAGGGCCCGCTTGAGACGCTGCTGCGCGAGGGCGTCAGCGCCGTGTGCGCGCACACGAACCTCGACAAGGTCGCGGGCGGCGTGTCCGAGACGCTGGCGCGCCGCGCCGGGCTGGAACACCTCCGCCTCGACGGCTTCTGCTGTGTGGGCGAGCTTCCGCGGCCCGTCCCGGCGCGCGACTTCGCCGCGCATGTGGGCGCGGCGCTCTCGACGCACGTCAAATTCACGCGCGGCGACGCCGCCGTGCGCACCGTGTGCGCCGTGTCCGGCGCGGGCGGCGACCTGTTCGCCGACGCCGCTTCGCTCGGCGCGGACTGTCTGTTGACGGGCGAGGCCAGCCACCACGAGGGCCTCGACTCGCCCATCCCCATCATCGCCGCGTCGCACCACGCGACGGAGGTGCTCATCGTCGACGAGCTCGTCCGCCGCCTCGCGGCCGATTTCCCGGGGCTGAAACTCACCGCGTTTTACGGGGAGGACCCCTTTACCTATTTATAAGGAGACACCATGGCACTGGACGCCGCAACTCTCGCGCTCGTCGCCCGCGAACTGAAAACCTCGCTCGGCGACGCGCGCATCGACAAGATCTTCGAACCCACGCGCGACGAGGTCGTGCTGCACCTGCGCATGCGCACGGGCGCGGCGCGGCTGCTGCTGTCCGCGCGCTCGGGCTCTGCCCGCGTCTGCCTGACGCGGGAGACATTTGAAAACCCGCCCACGCCGCCGTCATTCTGCATGCTGCTGCGCAAGCACTTCACCGGCGGACGGCTGACGGACATCCGCATGATTGACGGCGAGCGCATCGTCTTCTTCGACTTCGCGTGCGTCAACGAGATGGGCGACAACGTCGTCAACACCATCGCCGCCGAGCTGATGGGACGCTACTCGAACATCGTCCTCGTGCAAAGCGGGCGCATCATCGACGCGCTCAAGCGCGTGGACTTCGAGGACAGCGACATCCGCCAGCTGCTGCCCGGCCTCGCGTACACGCTGCCGCCGCGCCCCGACCGCCCGCTGCTGATGCAGGCGGAGCCGGCGGACATCGTGCGCGAGATTTCACAGCGCGGCCTGCCCGTCGCGCAGGCACTGATGAAGACGTGCGGCGGCTGCTGCCCCGCGCTGTGCCGCGAGGCCGCGTTCCGCGCGTTCGGCGCGCGCGACGTCGACGCCGACCGCATGACGGAGGAGGAGAGCGCCGCGCTCGAAGCCGCCATCGCGCAGATGCAGGCGCTCTGGCGCGACGGCGGCGCGCCGACGGCCGTTGTCTCCGAGGACGGCCGTCCCACCGAGTTCTCGTTTTTGCCGCTGACGCAGTACGAGGGCGGCGCGCGGCTCGTCGCGTACGACACGTATTCCGAGCTGCTCGAGTGCTACTACGCCGCGAAGGACAAGGCCGTGCGGCTGCGCCAGAAATCGAAGGACCTGCACAAGACGGTCAAGAGCATGCATGAGCGCGCCGTGCGCAAGCTGGCCGCCCGCCGGGAGGAGCAGCAGCAGAGCGAGGCGTCCGACGGGCTGCGCGTGTTCGGCGAGCTGCTCTCGGCAAACCTCTGGGCCATCAGGAAGGGCGACAAGTCCGCCACCGTCACGAATTACTACGACGGCAGCGAAGTCACGATCCCGCTCGACGTGCGCCTCTCGCCGAATGAGAACGCGCAGAAATACTTCAAGGAGTACAAAAAGCGCCGCACCGCCGCGAAGCTGCTCACGGAGCTGATCGCCCAGAGCGAGCACGAGATCGCCTATCTCGAGAGCGTGCTGTACGAGGTCGAGTCCGCGCGCGGCGAGGCCGAGCTCGGCGAGATCCGCGCCGAGCTGAAGGCGCAGGGCTACCTGAAGTATTATAAGGTGAAGGACAAGAAGCAGAAGCCCGCGGACGTGCTGCGCTACCGCTCGTCGGACGGCTTCGCCATCCTCGTCGGCCGCAACAACGCCCAGAACGACAAGCTGACGCTCAAGACCGCGCGCGGGCGCGACCTGTGGTTCCACGTCAAGGACGCGCCCGGCAGCCACGTCGTCGTGATGAGCGAGGGGCGCGACATTCCCGACACGACGCGCACGGAGGCCGCGGTCCTCGCCGCGCTGCACTCCGGCGGCGGCGCGGGCGGGGCGAAGATCGCCGTCGACTACACCGAGGTCAAAAACGTCTGGAAGGCCAACGGCGCGAAGCCCGGCATGGTGCTGTACGACCACTACGAGACAGCCTTTGTCGCGCCCGATGAGGCGCTGGCCGAGCGTCTGCGCGAAACCTGAGTCTTTGCGCCCCCTCCCCGAGGGGGCGCAAAAAGCGGTGTGCATCACAAAGATTTTTGTGCAAAACGCTGAAATTTTGAAATTTTGTAAAAAAGCACAAATTTCAGAAAAAAACTCTTGCACAATGACGATGTTTTTGGTATTATGATTAAGCGACTGCGAATGCCCTGTATTTTCAGAGGAGAACGCAGGGCAGATATGCGATGACGCGGGAGGTTGCCACGCTATGCGTGGGTTTTTCCGCCGAGTATGTCCGATCAAGAACCGGGCGAACGAATATCGAATGCAAAAGGGTATGTTCACGGGTGCATTTGCGCGCGCGAACCAATGTCCGCAAACTTTGCGTCTGAGCGCTCCGGAGGAACTGCGTGCGGTTCACCGGATTTTCTGATGCAAAAGTGTGGAACACCCGGCACAGTGTTCGCTATTCAAACGAAACGCCCCAAGGCAAAAATTTATCAGGAGGCGAAACAAACAATGGCAGTCAAGGAGAAAATCAGAATCCGTCTGAAGAGCTACGATGCGTCGCTCATCGACAACGCGGCCGAGAAGATCGTGGAGACGGCCCGGAGAACCGGAGCCCGTGTGTCCGGTCCCATCCCCCTCCCTACGGAGCGAGAGATCGTCACGATCTTGCGTGCAGTCCACAAATATAAGGATAGCCGCGAGCAGTTTGAGATGCGCACGCACAAGCGTCTGATCGACGTTCTGAAGCCGTCCAACAAGACGGTCGAGGCTCTCACGAGCCTGCAGCTCCCCGCCGGCGTCGAGATCGAGATCAAGCTGTGATCTTCCGTGTGAGACTACATCTGATCTGATCCGGCTGAAAGCGGAGAGGTCATGTTGGCGTCACATGACGGGCGTCAACCAATAACCTATAGGAGGCAAAAAATCATGCAAAAAGGTATCATCGGCAAGAAAATCGGCATGACGCAGATCTTCGACGAGAACGGCAAGGTCGTCCCCGTCACGGTCGTGGAAGCCGGCCCCTGCACGGTCGTGCAGAAGAAGACCGTCGAGAACGACGGCTACGAGGCTGTTCAGCTCGGCTTTGGCGATATCTCCGCCAAGAAGGTCACGAAGCCTGCGAAGGGCCACTTTGCGAAGGCTGACGTCGCCCCGAAGCGCACGCTGCGCGAGTTCCGCCTGGCGGACATCAGCGCCGTGAACGTCGGCGACATCCTGAAGGCTGACGTCTTCGCCGCGGGCGACCGCATCGACGTCGTCGGCACCAGCAAGGGCAAGGGCTATGCCGGCACGATCAAGCGCTGGAACGGCCGCCGCCTGCGCGAGAGCCACGGCACCGGCCCCGTTGCGCGTCACGCCGGTTCCATGGGCGCGTGCTCCTCGCCGTCCCGCGTGTTCAAGGGCAAGAAGCTGCCCGGTCACCTGGGCGCTGAGCGCGTCACCATCCAGAACCTGAAAGTCGTCAAAGTTGACGCAGAAAACAATCTCATCGCCATCAAAGG
>CALXIU010000230.1 GCA_944388415.1 uncultured Ruthenibacterium sp.
GGCTTCTGCGTGAGATCTGAACATTGACATAGATAAAAAAGGGGAGCGATCCGATTTGCGAATCGTGAATCTTCTGGCAGAGGACCGCATCTGTCTGAACGCGCCCGTCCACAGCAAGGACGAGGCGCTGGAGCTGCTGTTCCGCTTGCAGGAAAAGAGCGGCGTCATCGTCGACATGGACGTCTACCGCGCCGCGGTGCTCGAGCGTGAGAGCCAGGCCAGCACCGCCGTCGAGGCGGGCATCGCCGTGCCGCACGCCAAGTGCGCGTGCGTCGCGCGCCAGAGCCTCGCGCTGTGCCGGGCCAAGACGCCCATCGACTGCGGCGCGATGGACGGCCGCCCGACGGACCTGTTCATCATGATCGCCGCGCCGCCGGACGACCGGATGCATCTGGAACTTCTGGCGCGCCTGATGACGCTGCTCTCGGACCCGCACTTTACCGAGGCGCTGCGCGGCGCGCCCGACGCGCGCGGGATGCGCGCGGTGATCGACCGGTTCGAATCCGAGCGCTTCGGCTCGCCGGAGCAGCCGGCCCGCGGGATGCCGCGCATCCTCGCGGTGACGGCGTGCCCGACGGGCATCGCGCACACATACATGGCGGCCGAGGCGCTCGAGCGCGCGGGCCGCGAGACGGGCATCCCCGTCAAGGCCGAGACGCAGGGCGCGGCGGGCGTCAAGAACGCGCTCACCGCGCAGGAGATCGCCGCGTGCGAGGGCGTCATCATCGCGGCCAGCCGCGAGGTCGACCTCTCGCGCTTCGACGGCGTGCGCGTGCTGCGCGTGCCCGTCACGGACGGCATCCGGCGCCCGGCCGAGCTTCTGAAAGAGGTGGCGCGCGCGCCGGTCTACCGCGCCGAGTCGCCCGCGCCGGCCGAGCCGGAGGCGCCCGACGCGGCGGCCACGCCCGCGCTGCGCGCCTACAGCCGCCTGATGAGCGGCGTGTCGCAGATGCTTCCGTTTATCGTCGGCGGCGGCGTCCTGACGGCGCTGGGCTTTCTGTTCGACGACGCGACGCTGGGCTTTGCCAGCTTCGGCCAGAACACGCCCGTCGCCGCGTGGTTCACCGCGGTGGGCGAGGCGTCCATGAGCCTCGCGCTGCCTGTGATGGCCGCGTTCCTCGCGATGGCCATTGCCGACACGCCCGGCTTTGCGCCCGGCTTCGTGGGCGGGCTGCTCGCCGTCGCCGGCTCGACGCTCACCGCCGAGCGGGGCGTGTCCGCTGGTTTCCTCGGGGCCATCGTCGCGGGCTTCGCGGCGGGGCATCTTGTGAACCTGCTCAAGCGGGCGTGCGCGCATCTTCCGCCCACGCTCGAGGGCATCAAGCCGGTGCTGCTGTATCCCGTCGCCGGCATCGCCGTCACGGGGCTGTTCATCTGCCTTGTGAATCCGGCGGTCGGCGTGCTGAACGACGCGCTGTACTCCGGCCTCGAGTCGATGGGGCAGGGCAGCAGCATCGTGCTGGGCGCGGTTCTGGCGGGCATGATGGCGGGCGACATGGGCGGCCCGTTCAACAAGGCCGCGTACGTGTTCGGCACGTCCACGCTCGCGGCGCTGACGGCGTCGGGGACCATCGGCTCGCGCGTGATGGCCAGCGTCATGCTCGGCGGCATGGTGCCGCCGCTCGCGACGGCGCTCGCCACGACATTTTTCGGCAGTCTGTTCACCGACGCCGAGCGCAAGGCCGGCGGCGTCAATTACGTGCTGGGCCTGTGCTTCATCACCGAGGGCGCCATCCCGTTCGCCGTGCGCGACCCGCTGCGCGTGCTGCCCGCCTGCATCGCGGGTTCGGCGCTCGCGGGCGCGCTGTCGATGGCATTCGGCTGCCGTCTGCCCGCGCCGCACGGCGGCATCTTCGTTCTGCCGGTGGTGCACAACCCCGCCGGCTACCTCGCGGCGCTCGCCGCGGGCTCGGTGCTCGGCATGGTGCTGCTGGCGCTGTTCAAGCGCGCCGGCGGAACAGTGAGGCAATAGGGAAAGGAGAACGATATGGTCACGGCAAAAGTCAAGGTGATCAATCCGCTGGGGCTTCATATGCGCCCCGCGCACGTGTTTGTCGGCGGAGTCAAGCCGTTTGAAAGCGAGGTCACGCTCGTGCGCGGCGGTAATACCACGAACGCAAAGAGCATCCTTCAGGTGATGCTCGCGAACATCCATCAGGGCGACGAGATCGAGATCCGCTGCTCCGGCCCCGACGAGGCCGAGGCGCTCGCGAAGGCCGTCGCGCTGATCGAATCCGGCCTCGGGGAGTGAACCCCGGCATTTTGTACAATCCCCGCGAACGTTTTTGTGCTTGTATCCAAATTGGAATTTCGAATACAATGTGATATTCTGGATACAGGAAGAAAACCGCTTCATCTGTCAGGATCAAATGGGAGGTTATTACAATGGACATTCGCTATTCCTGCAATCAGAAGGATTTCAAACGCTATACCACCGAGGAGACCCGCAACGAGTTCCTCATCACCGGCCTGTACAAGGCGGATGAGGTCGTGGCCGTGTACAGCCACGTCGACCGCATGGTCACGCTGGGCTGCATGCCCGTGAACGAGACTGTGTCCATCGACAAGGGCATCGACATCTGGGCGAACTTCGGCACGTCGTACTTCCTCGAGCGCCGCGAGGTCGGCATCTTCAACATCGGCGGCGCCGGTAAGATCACGGTCGACGGCAAGGAGTACAAGCTGGGCTATAAGGACTGCCTGTACATCACGAAGGGCGCGAAGGAAGTGCTGTTTTCCAGCGACGACGCCGCGAAGCCCGCGAAGTTCTACATGGTGTCCGCGCCCGCGCATTGCAGCTATGAGACGCGCCTCATCACGATCGACGAGGCCGCGAAGAAGCCGCTCGGCGCGATGGAGACGTCCAACAAGCGCGTCATCAACCAGTTCATCCATCCCGACGTGCTGCCCACCTGCCAGTTGTCGATGGGCATGACCTGCCTCGAGCCGGGCAGCGTCTGGAACACCATGCCCGCCCACACGCACGAGCGCCGCATGGAGATCTACACCTACTTTGAAGTGCCCGAGGGCAACGTCGTGTTCCACATGATGGGCGAGGGCAAGGAGACGCGTCACATCGTCATGCAGAACGAGGAGGCCGTCATCAGCCCGTCGTGGAGCATCCACTCCGGCGCCGGCACGTCCAACTACACGTTCATCTGGGCGATGGGCGGCGAGAACCAGGCGTTCGACGACATGGACACCATCCCCACCACCGAGCTGCGCTGAGCGCGGAAAGCAAAACACAAAACACCCCCCGGCGCGGAAATTTTCCGCGCCGGGGGGTTCTCTTTTGTCACAGCAGGCGGGCGCTGTCCGCGTCCAGATAGAGCACGGCGGCCGGGTGGCGCAGGAGGATGCTCGCCGGGCACGCGGTGGTGACGCCGCCCAACAGCGCGTCGCGCACCGCGCGCGCCTTCGCCCCGCCCGGCGCCACGCAGAACACGCGCCGCGCGCGCATCAGCGCGGGAACGGTCAGCGTCAGCGCGTGCGTCGGCACGTCGTCCAGCGCGGCAAAGCAGCCGTCGTGCACCTGCTGGGCGCGGCACACGCCGTCCAGCTCCACGCGCTTGACGGCCAGCGGGTCGTTGAAATCGGCCACGGGCGGGTCGTTGAACGCGATGTGGCCGTTTTCGCCGATGCCCATGCACGTGATGTCGGCGGGATACCGCTCCAACAGCGCGGCGTAGCGCGCGCACTCCGCTTCGGCGTCGCGCGTCGCGGCCGCGCCGTCAAGGCAGTGCACGGAGCGAAACGGCACGCGGCGGAAGATCGCCTCGCTCAGGAAATTCGCAAAGCCCTGCGGCGCGTCCGGCGCAAGGCCGGTGTACTCGTCCATGTGGAAGGCGTTCACGCGCCCCCACTCGACGCCGGGGTGGGCGCGCAGCGCCGCCAGCATTTCATTTTGCGACGGCGCGGCCGCGAAGATCATGTTGCACTCGTCCTTTTCCGCGAGCACCCGGCGGATGGCCGCGGCGATGTCGTCCGCGGCGCAAAGGCCCATCTCCGCGCGCGTGTCGTAAATGTTCACGGGCAAACTGCCGAACTGTCTGCTGCGAAACATGGCGCTGCCCCCCTTTCGTTTTCATAGCGCACGGCGCCGTCCTTCAGCACCATGGCGATGCGGATCTCGTGGTCAAACACGGCGAGGTCCGCGGCGCGCCCCGGCTCCACGCGGCCGAACCGGTCCGCGACGCCGAGGATGCGCGCGGGCGTCTCCGTCATCATGCGCACCGCGTCGGGCAGGCTCACGCCCGCCAGCGTCACCATCGTGCGCACGAGGCGGTCGGCGGTGCAGATGCTGCCCGCGAACGCCGACCGGTCGGGCAGCTTCGCGACGCCGTCCTCCAGGATCACGCGCTGTCCGTGCTCCAGACTGCCGAGCACGCTCTCGCCCTCCGTCTGCCCGGCTCCGCGCATCGCGTCCGTCACCAGCGCGAGGCGGCGCGGCCCGATGTGGCGGTACGCCAGCTTCAAAAGCGCCGCGGGCAGGTGGCGGCCGTCGGCGATGATCTCGCTCGTCAGCTCGTCGTACAGATAGGCGCTCTCCACGACGCCCGGGTACCGGAACCCGCCGCGCCGCACGATCGTGGACATCGCCGAGTACAGATGTGTCACATGGCGGTAGCCGCAGCGCACCGCAGCCTCGACCTCGCCGCTGTCGGCGTCGCTGTGGCCGATGCTCGCAAGGATGCCGCGCCGGCTCAGCTCGCGCCCCAGCTCCGGCGCGCCCGGCAGCTCCGGCGCGACAGTCCAGCGCAGGATGTGCGGGCACGCGTCCAGAAGCGCCCGGTACTCGGCGGGGTCGGGGTCCCGGACATACGCCGGGTCCAGCGCGCCGCACTGTGCGCGGGCCACGTACGGCCCCTCGAGGTGCAGCCCCAGCATCTTCGCGCCGTCGGGGAAACCGTCCCGGCAGCGCTCGAACACGTCGAACGCGCGCAGCAGTTCGCCGCGCGACGCCGCCAGCGTCGTGGGCAGCAGCGCCGTCGTGCCGTGGCGCAGATGCAGCGCGCACACGCCGCGGTACGCCTCCGGCGTGCCATCCATGAAGTCGTATCCGCCTCCGCCGTGTACGTGCATGTCGAGAAACCCCGCGCTGACGTACAGCCCGCGCAGATCGCGTACGTCGTCCGCCTCCGCCGCGAGGCCCGGCGGCGCGACGGCCTCGATTGTTTCTCCCCGGATCAGGATGTCGCGCTCCAAAGCGCAGCCGTCCTGCACGAGGCGCGCGCCGCGCAAAAGCATGGTCTTCACGCGGGCACCCCCTCCGGCAGAAGGCGCCGCAGCGCCTCGAGGCTCTCGGCCGTCGCCGCCGCGCCGCCCGCCGAGAACGCCGCGCCGCCCGGCAGCCGCAGCTGCTCTTCCGTGAGGCGCGCGTCCAGCCGGTAGTGCGTCTCCATCGACAGCCAGCCGTCGTAGCCGTCGTCCGCGAGACGGCGCAAAAGCGCCTCGTACCCCACCTGCCCCGTGCCCACCTTCACACAGCGCGTGCCGCTCTCGCCGCGCACGGCGTCCTTGATGTGCACATGCGCCATCCACGGGCGGATGGCCTCGTACGCGTCCGGAAACGGCGTCTCGCCCAGCGGGTCGTACAGGCAGTTGCCGGGGTCGAACACGGCGCGCACATGGCCGGAGCTGATGGCCTCCAGCAGGCGCGCCAGCGCCGCGTGGTTCGTTGTGTTGACGCTGGGATCGGCCTCGAGCAGCAGCGTCTTGCCGTGCCGCGCGAGCAGCTCCACGGGCCGCGCAAAGCGCGGTGCGAGCGCCTTGGCGGGAAGCGGCCCCTCCGCGGGCGCGAAGAACGCGAATCCGCGGATGAACCCGCAGCCCAGGATCTCCGCGGCGCGGCACAGGTGCTCGAGCTCTGTGAGCTCTGCTTCCTCGGCCGCGACCGGGGCGAATTGGAAAAACGAGCCCGATAGCGCGCACACCGCAA
>CALXIU010000231.1 GCA_944388415.1 uncultured Ruthenibacterium sp.
CGGGGTGGCACAGGTTATCCAGCGGCTTCATCGAATTGACGTCCATCGTGACGCACTGTTCGCCGAGAAGCTGCGTCAGCTCCGGGTTGCCGCGCCCGCGCTTGTGGCCGGGCACGTCGAACGGCACGACGCGCATCCTCTTGAATTTTTGCAGCGCCTCATAGATCGGCGCGTTTTCCTGAGAGAGCATGAAAATCACCTTTTTCACAGGAGTCTTGGCTCCCCTTTGAGGGGAGCTGTCCCCGAAGGGGACTGAGGGGTGGCGGCAGGGGTTGATTGTTTCCGCCAGCCTTCGAAGCGTTTGTTGCAAGAAACTGAAAAAGCGTGTGCGACGGTGTACGCCCGTGGATTTCACCCCTCCGGGTTCGCTTGCGCTCACCCACCTCCCCTCAATGGGGAGGCTCTGGCGGCACGCAGCGTGTCTTACACCCGCTCGGCCGGAGGAAGCACGCTTCCGCCGAACGCTGGGGACGGTCATAAAGGGCGACAAACGTGTCAATAAATATTTTTGCCGGAATAGATCTCGATCATCTCGCGGCGGAGGTTGTTTGTGATGTCGAGGCGCACGGTGGGGGGAAGCTCGTAGACGTCGGTCTTGAAGAGGTAATTTTGCAGGTCGATGTCCTTGATCATCATGCGCGTGTGGAACAGGTTCGCGGCGTAGACGTTCATGTCGACGGCGTCGTAGCGCATCAGCGTCTCGGGCGAGATGTAGTCCTGAATGGAGCGCACCTTGTGGTCGAGAAAGAGCTTTTTGCCGTTGACGTCGCGCGTGAAGCCTCGCACGCGGTAATCCATCGTGATGATATCGGAGTCGAACGAGCCGATGAGGTAGTCGAGCGTCGACAGCGGCGTGATCTCGCCGCAGGTGGCCACGTCGATGTCGACGCGGAACGTCGCGAGGTACGTGTCCGGGTGATATTCGGGATACGTGTGCACCGTGACGTGGCTCTTGTCGAGGTGGCCGAGGATCGTCTCGCCCGCGGGCGTCTGCGACCCCTCCGCGATGAGGATGGTCACGCTCGCGCCCTGCGGATCGTAGTCCTGCCGGGCGATGTTCAGCACCGTCGCGCCGATCATGTCCGTCAGCGTCGTGAGGATGGTGGTCAGACGCTCGGAATTGTACTGCTCGTCGATGTACGCGATGTAGTCGCGCTGCTCGCGCGCGGTCTTGGCATAACACACGTCAAAGATGTTGAAGCTCAGCGCTTTCGTCAGGTTGTTGAACCCGTACAGCTTCATTTTTTCCCCCATGGCGCATCTCCCTTTTTACATGTCGACAGAATAAAAAACAGGCGATGTGCCGGAAAAGCACATCGCCTGTCAACTGTGTCAAATCAAAACCCGCTGCGCATCCGGGGCGTGCCCCTTGCCGCGCGGCGCGCAATGCGCCGGACGTTTTGTGTCAGAGTGTATGCAAAACCGCTTAAGGGCAATCCCGCGCAATTCCAGGTGGTGGAGCGCGCCGGAAAATTTTTCGTGAGAGGAAGCGAAAAGCGCAGGCAATCCTTTGTGGATTGGCGAGCATTTTCGGGAACTATCGCGGAAAATTTTGGCGCGATACGCCGCCTGAGCCGTCAGGCGTGAATTGTGCGGGGTTGACCTGAACTCTTATTGACCGTTTTACAAGTTGATGTGCGCCCCGCGCACCGGTTGTAAAGTAACCAACTCATAAAATTGAGCTTTGAACTCAATCAATAATGGCGGCATGCCGCCGTTCGGCAGTTGACCCGGCTGTCCGTATGGCCTGAAAGCGGGCGTCTGGCCCGCCCAACCCCGAGGCGGGGTGGTCGATCGCATGGATACTCTGACTTGCCCGTATCACAGTGCAACATCAGTATAAAGCCCCGCGCGAAAAATGTCAAGATTCCGCGCCGGGATTTGACCGGAAATTTACGCGTCACAGGCGTTTTCCGTCCGCGCGCTTCAAAAACGCCATGCACGCGAACGCGAGCGCCGCGCTCGCGGCCGCGGCGGCGTGCAGCGCCCAGCCCGAGAGAGCGCGCGACACGACCGGCAGCGCCAGCGCCGCGGCGCTCATGCCGAGCGCCGCGAAGCCGTAGTTGACGCCCGCGTGGCGCTGGCCGAACAGGTCGGTGACGGCCGCGGGCAACACCGCCGCCTGCCCGGCGTAGCAGAACGTCAGCGCGCAGTACACAGCCAGCACCCACCACTCGCGCGCGAACGCAAACGCGGCGGACAGCGCGCACTCGGCGGCGAAGAGGCCGAGGTCGACCGCCTTGCGCCCCGCGCGGTCGGACAGCCACGGCATCGACAGCCTGCCCGCCGCGGACGCGGCGCTGCCCGCGACGACGCACCAAAGCCCGCCCACCTGCCCGAGGCCGCGGTCGCGCGCGAGCTCGACGATGACGGGGCTGAACAGCAGCACCGGCGGCGCGGCGAGGCAGACGGACGCCGCGAGCAGGCGGTACTGCCCGGTGCGCAGCATCGCGCGCGGGGCAAGGCTGCGGCCGTCCTCCGCGGGCGGGGCGAAGCCGTCCGGGTCCTCGAGGATCGCGGCGGCAAGGCCGCACACGGCCAGCTGGACGCAGCCGATGGCGAAGAACGCCGCGCGGATCCCCCACCGGTCGATCAGAAACCGCCCGCCGAGCGTGAGCGCCGCGCCGGACGCGCCCGCCGCGACGCCGATGACGCCGGTGGCGAGGCCCTTGCGCCCGGCGTACCACTTCTGCGCGCAGGACATGACGGCGGGATACAGGAACGCGCACCCCAGCCCCGCGGGCGCGGAGAAGCACGCATAAAACAGCCACGGCGCGCCCGCCGGGACGAAGCGCGCGGCGAGGAAGCCGCCGGACGTGAGCGCCGCGCCCGCGAGGCCCGCCGCGCGCGGGCCTTTTTTGTCCTGTAACAGGCCGCCGAGCACGCAGCCGACGCCGAAGAACAAAATGAACACGCTGAACGCCGCGGCGGCGGCCTCCGCGCGGATCTCGTAGCAGGACGCGACGCTCTGCCGGATCGCGCCCGCCGCGGGCGGGACACCCGTGACGAGCTGGGCGGGCGCCCCCGCCGCCAGAACGGCCCACGGACACCGGCGCAGGAATTTCTGCACAAGGATCGCCCCTTCCGTTTGTCTGTTTTGCTTAGTATGCCCGGAAGGCGCGCAAAAAAGCCGCCGCGCACGGGGGCGCGGCGGCTTTGGTCACAGGACGCGGTCAGGAGGAACCGAGCGCGCCCTGTCGCGAAAAATTCGGATCACGTGCGGCGGCGGCGCAGCAGGATGACTGCGATGCCGGCGGCACAGACGACGAGCAGGACAGCCGCCGGGAGCAGCATGTTGGCGGCGGGGTCGCCCGTCTGGGAAGATGTGCCCGTGGAGGCGCTGGGCGTCTGGGCGGGCGTCTCGGGCGTGACCGGGGTCTCGGGCGCGAGGTCACGCTCGCGGTAGGTGACGGCGAACGGCGACAGGCTCATCACACGGACGGACATGCCGGTTGCCGTGTGCGCGATCTGCGTGCCGGAGAACGTCTCCGTCGCGCCGCTGTCCGTCATGTGGAGGATGGCGAACTGATAGTCGTCGTTGTTCGTGCCTTCGGGGTAGGCGAAGTTCACCACGATGCCCTCGGCCGGGAAGTTCTCCTTGGTGGCCTCCGTCCATGTGGCGCCGCCGTCAAAGCTGACAAGCAGCTCGACGTCGTACCAGACGGCCGTGACGTCGCCGGTGTTGTCGACCTTCAGTTCGTCGGCCGCAACCTTGAGCATGACGTCCTGCATGGCCTCAAGGGACTCAAATGTGCCTTCCAGTTCCGTGGGCAGTTCGGTCAGATCGGTGATCTCCACCTTTTGCAGCTTGGCCGTCCACTTGGCGTAGAGCGTGAAGCTCTTCGTCACAGGCGCGGAGAAGTCGTAGGCTGCGGTGCACGTCGCGTCGGTGTACCAGCCGTCAAAGTCGTAGCCGTCCTTGACGGGCGTCGCTGGCTCGGTCACAAGGCCGTTCGCCGCGATGCGCTGCGAGGCGATGAGGCCGGCCCCGTTCGTCTCGAAGCTGACGGTGAAGGTCTCGGCGGGCTTGCCGGCCACCATGATGAAGCTGACCTGCACAGCGGAGTCCGTTCCGGAGTTCGGCGCGATCGTGACATTCAGCTTGCCGTCGTCGCCGACCGTCGCGGTGTAGTGCAGCGTATCAGCCGTGGCGAGGCAGTTGTTGTAGTACGAGTAGCCCGTCTCCACCACGGTATCGTTGATGGAGATGTCCGCCTTGCGGCCCGGGTTGTAGCTGCCCCAGCCGGACGGGTCGTACATGCCGATGTAGACCTCGTACTCGCCCGCGGGCAGGTCGAACTCATAGGCGATGCTGTCCGCATTGGCCGCGGCGTAGCGCAGGCTCTGGTAAATGTCGGCGTTGTTCTCGCGGATGCTGCCCGCCTCGCCGACGTAGCCGTAGCCGTTCTCAGCGGAGTAGGCTCCGTCCGGGGCCTTCGACAGCAGCGTGCCGGCGCTCGCCGCCAGAATGGCGTTGTAGTCCGCGCTGGCGGGCTCCTTCGTCGGGTGGGCGAGGTAGCGCAGGTGGGACGGCACGACGAAAGCCGAGAGCGGCTTTTCCACGCCGAGGTCGGGCAGCTTCAGCGTCACGGTGGTGTCGCCGAGGTTGTCGACCGTCCACTCGGCGCGGGCGTCAAAGGTCTGTCCTGCCTTCGTGACGTTCACGACGTCGGGCAGGTTGCTGCCGTCGGCCCAGACGACGTCGGGCAGCTCGGTGTTGAGCGTGACGGGCGCGAGCTCAGCGAGACGGTCGAGCGTCCAGTAGCTCTCGCCGCGGATGGCGATGGTGTGGTCGTCGTTGACCTGCAGCGGCAGCCAGATGGTGCGGCTGTCGGTGAGGTTGCTGCCGTTCCAGCGGTCGGACATGTAGATGAACTGGCCCGCTTCCGCGTCGATCGGCAGCACATACGTGACCTGTGTGTTGAAGCACTTTCCGGTGTCGTTCAGCGCCGGGTTGCCCATGTTCTCCCAGCCGGACATCAGGTTCTGGCTGCGGTAATAGACGTGCGCGGTGCTGTTCCAGCCGTCGGTGCCGGAGGTGATGAGGTAGTACCAGCCGTCATACTTGAACACGGCGGGAGCCTCGCGGCTGTTGTCGTCCACGATGCGCGCGGCCCAGGTGTTGTCCTCGCCGTCGCTGCCCGTCGTGATCGGGCCGGTGTAACCGGCGTTCAGCAGCGAGATGTAGAGCTTCGCGTTCATCTCGCTGGAGTAGATGACGTACGCGTCGTCGACGCCGTCGCCGTTGGAATCGACGCCCTCGTCCACGAATACCGTCATGTCGCGGGCCTCGCCCAGACGGTCGCTGTACGTATCGTTATAATTCATGCGGGTGACGTTGACGAGCTCGAACGGCCCGAACGGCGTGTCGCTGACAGCGAAGCCGACCATGGCGCGGCTGTAGCGGCTGGCGGGGCAGTTGCCCTCGCAGCCGTTCGCGACCCACGTGTTCAGGTCCTCGTTGTTGTACAGCGGGCCGTCGGCGTGGAACACGATGACGAACTGTTCGGTGGTCTCGTTGTAGATCATCTTCGGGCGCTCGGTGATGCAGTAGCCGCCGTACAGCGCCTCGAAGGCGAGCTGGAGGCGGGTGGTCTGCTGCGTGCCCTGCGTCGTGCTGTCGGGATACAGGAAGCTGGAGGTCTCGATGGGGGTCTCGTCGTAGGTCTTGGCGACCCACGCGGTGTCGTACAGGCCCGTCGGCTCGACCTCAAACTCGGTGACGTAGGCGCGCAGGAAGAGCTTGACCTCGTCGAAGTCCTCTTGGGAGACGCCCGTGGGAGGCGCGGAGAGCTTGCCCCACTCCTTCATCGTGTTGAGGTTCGTCTCGGACACCTGCATCGCATTGTAACTCTGCACGGCGCCCTCGCCGTCGGAGCCGACGTTGGAGGTCGCGATGGCCTTGTCATTCGACTCCTCGATCGGGAGGATGGTGTCCTGCGTGTAGAGCACCGCGCCGCGGTCGGTCCAGTTGTACAGGTCGGTGGAGACGTAGCAGCGGACGCCGTCCACGGGGCGGGTGCTGTTCGTCTTGTCCTCGCCGTACCACAGGTAGACGGTCTTGCCCGGGGTGATCGCGCCATCGCCGTCGAGGTCGATGTTGACCTGTCCGTCGCCGGTGCCCTCGACCATCGCGATGGCCGAGCCGCCGTGCGCCTGCATCGGCAGGCCGGTGTCGGCGTAGATCACGTCGCCCGCGGTGCCGGGGATGGAATCGTACTCCTCAGGCAGCACGCGGAGGTTTGCGTAGACGGTCTCGAGCGTGTTGATCGCGGAATACATCTCGATGCCGGTGGCTTTGCTATCCTTCAGAATGGTTTTTGCCTCTGCCAGCGCCGCGTTCAGATCCTGCAGGCTGTCCTGCGGGATGACGGCGCCGATGCCGGTGGTCTGGCCGGGCTCGAGCGGGGTCTCGGCGTAGTTGACGCCGTTCGCAAGGTCGGCCTCGACGGCGCTCTCGATGTCGTCGATGGCGGTGGCCAGCTGCGCGCGCAGCGCGCTGGTGTCCGTGAGCTCCGCGACGGCGAGCCAGCTGATGACAGGCGCGTTCGCCGCGTTCGCGGTGAGCGTGTAGCGCACGGTCTGGCGCGTCGAGATCGCGAAGGTATAGGTGTTGATGTAATCGCGGTTGCTGCCGTTGATGTTGAACGAGCCCGCTTCCAGCGTGCCGTCGGCCGTCTCGAGCGTCGCCGTCATCGGGCGGTCGGCGCTCCACCACTCGTGGTGGCCGCTCGTCAGCGTATAGACGCCGGGATCGAGCGTGAGGTCATACGACAGCGTCTCGCCGGAGCTGTTCTGCGCGGCGTAGATGCCGGTGCTCATCTTGTCGTCGACGGTGGAATCGCTCGGGGTACCGCCGCCGGTGGTCGCGCGGCCCCAAGTGTTGCTCTCCGCGTCATAGAACTGGTCGCTGACCTGATTGATCAGCGCGTCTCCCACCAGATCCTTGACGGCCTCGTACGGAGGCGTGGATTCCGAAGGAGGATTGGTCCGGTACACGTCGATGAAGTAGACGATGCCCTCGGGCACGACTTCGCCGACGGGGATGCTGACGGTGAGCGGGATGCCCAGCGCGGTGACGCCGCCGGAGACGGTGCCCTGGATGGAACCGCTCTGATACGCGGTGTCAAGGCGCGCGGTCCACGTGACGGCGCACTCGACGGTGTCGCCGCCGGCCGTCTTGACGTCGACCTTCTCGGGCAGGTTCAGCGCGTCGATGTCCGCGCCCACATACGCGGCCGCGATCTCGGGCAGCGCGGTCTCGACGCTGACGAAGACACCGTCCTCCGCCTCGAGCTGCTGGCCCAGCGTGTACAGCGCGTCGATGACGAGCTTGCCGGATTTGACGGTGACCTTGACGGTGTGGAAGCCGTAGTCAAGGCCCGTGTACGTGTATGTCTCGAAGCGGGTGCCGGACGAGCCGGTCGCCGCGTCCGTGGCGACGGTCTGGCCGTCCACCTCGACGTCGAGCACGGCGCTGCCGTCATTCGGGCCGACGATGGCAAAGCCGGTGCCCTCGACGGGGAACGCAAACGAGAACGCGCTGTCCGCCGTGGAGGTGGTGCTCAGCGTGCGGTACCAGTTGTCGGCGCTGCCGCCGCCGGGCTGCGTGATGCTCCACGTGCCGGTGTACTCAACGGCGTCGTCCTGGCCGTCGATCATGCTGGTGGCATAGGGGATGGTGCCGGGGATGGTGGTGACCTCGAGGTTGTCGAAGTACACCTTCGACCACGAGCTGCTCAGCTTGACGCGGCCCGCGTCCATCGGGTTGGAATCGTTGTAGGAATAGACGTTGACGCCGTCGATGAGCGCGACGATCTCAGAGCCGTTGGCGGCCACGGTCAGCTGATAGCTGCCCGTCGCGTCCGTCTCGACCTTGCCGCTGGCAAGCGACGTGCCACCGCGGTAGAACGCCCAGTTGCCGTCGCCGTAGATGCGCAGCGTGTAGCCGTCCTGGTTCCAGTTCATACCGGTCTGCGAGCGGATGCCCAGGCCGGCCCAGACGCTGGCGTCGGCGTTCGGGATCTGCACGTCGATGGTCGTCATGTAGTTCATCCAGCGGAAGTCGCCCACGATGGTGGCAGGGTCGCCGCCGTTCCACTGGCCGACAGAGCGGTCGAGCGCCTGCGTCAGGCGGCCGTCCTCGACCACCCACGCGCCGTGCGTGTCGAGCATGTAGCGCGGCTCGTTGCCGCGGGAGGTGAGATAGTCCGTCGTGTAATCGCCCTTCACGATGTTGCTGATGTCGATCTCGCCGTACTCGTCGTACTCAAAGTCGTCGGCGTAGAGGTAGGTGTCGGACGTGTCGGCGGTGTGGCCGGTCGCATCGGTGTCAAGCACAGTGCGCTCGGCGGTGTTGATGCCGGTCGAGGGCATCGCAAGCGCGTCCCCGGCCTCATACTCATTGAGCGTCGTGGCGGTCACGACGGAGTACGCGGGGATCCTGACGATCCAGCTGTCGTCGACCTTCGTGACGGAATCGCCCTTTTGCAGATAGCTGTCCGTCTCCGTCACCCAGATCTGGAGCTCGTTGGCGTTCACGGCCATGCCCTCGGCGGTGATGCGGAACGTCTTTTCGTTCTGGGTGTTGTTGACGAACACGACGGAGAAGTCCGTCTTGTCGGGCGCGGCGAGCGTCAGGTAGCTGGCGTCGCCGTTGATGCCGGCGGTCTGGTGCTCATTGTCGCTGCCGCCGAACGAGCCGTAGCTGGCGTTTGCGATCATGCGCCAGATCTCATTCTGCGAGGGGTCGCTGTCCTCCCAGCCGGTGACGGCGAAGCGGGAGAAGTGCGCCAGCATTTGCAGCGCGGGGTCGTAGTGGATGTAGCCGCTCCACGGGTCGCGGGCGCTCAGCAGCTCCTTGTGGCCGTACTGGATGCCCTCATAGAACGAGCCGATGGCCGGCTGGAACACATAGTGCGAGCGGCGCGAGGCGACGAACGCGTTCGGGATGCTGTCCGCGAGCGCCAGCGGGCTCTGATAGCCGCCGATGGTCTCGTAGCCATACTCGGCGTTCTTGTTCTCCTGCAGCTCGGAATAGCCGAAGGTGGCGCAGCCCTCGCTGTACCAGACCTCCTTGTCGTCGACGTCCGCCATCCTCACATAGTCTTCGGTGGCGTTCGTGCGGTAGTGGAAGCCGATGATGTCGACGGCGTCATACAGCTCCTCGTCCGCGCGCATACTCGGGACGATCTGCAGCCCCTTGTTCTCGTCGGAGGCGATGATGCGGATGCTGTGGTACGCGTCGATCGCTTCCTGCGTGAAGTACGAGGGGAACTCCGTCTCGGCGACGATGCGGTTTTCAAACCACTTGATGAAGCCCTCGTTGGGGTCGCTCGTCTCGTTGCGGTCGGGGTTGACGAAATCCACGACGTAGCCGTATTTCTCATACGCGTCGAAGATCGTCTCGCGGTACCAGATGTACATTTCTTCCCAGCCGCTCTGGTTGCTGGAATCCCGGTCGGTGAAACCGGTGTCGGCGATCCACGACGGATACTCCCAGCGCAGGACGCTGATCTTCACATCCGGGTTGATGGCCTTGGCGTCGGCCGCCATTGCGAAGCCGGGGGAACGGGACGCGTCGGCCTCGTCGTCGGCGGAGCGCATCGTGCACGCCTCGGCGCCGGTGGAGTTGTTGCCGTCGTTGCCCATCTCCATCTTGATGTGCGTGAACAGCGGATGCTCGCCGCCGAACAGGTACTCCATCATCTCCCAGTACGCGTCGGGGTTCTCGGCCTTGTAGTCCATCAGCAGGTTGCTGGTGCTGTTGCCGTTCAGCATACCCCAGCCCTTCCACGTCAGGCCGTTGATGTTCTGGGCCGCGGCGTCGACGTCCGCGCCGGAGATGGTGATCTCCGTGGGACGGATCTCGCCGATCGCCGCGGACAGCTCGCTCAAAGCGGCGTCGATGTCCGCCTGGTTGGCCGCGGTCAGATCCGTGCGCGCGAGCAGGTCCTTGCCGACGCTGAGAGCGGCCGTCAGGCGGTCGGACGTCAGGCCGCCGTCCACGAGGGCCTGCGCCTCTTCCACCGCGGCCTCCAGCCCGGCGGTGTTGACCTCAGGGAGGTTGTCCTTCTGATACTTGCGCCACGCGGTCTCCGCTTTGGCGGTGTCCTCGTCCAGCGCGACAGAGCCCACGACGATGTTGTCGTAGTCGCCCTGCTGCATGTAGCTCGTGTCGAAGGTGCGGGCCAGCATCGCGCTGATGCTGCCCATCTCGCTGAGCTTGAAGCCGACGTCGGCCACCTCACCCGCCAGCTCGCCGTTGATATAGACCTTCGCGGAGCCGTTGGCCCCGTCGGCTTCCTGATACACGAGCGCAACGGCGTTCCACTCATTCGCCTTGTAGCCCGTCAGCGGGGCATACGACGCACTCTCTCCGCCGTTGCTTTTGCCGTAGCCGATCTTGCCCGACCACGTGGGAACGCGCAGCACGTTCGCCGACGTGCCGATGGTCAGCGCCACACGCTTGTCCGACACACCGCCGTCGCCGTTTTCATACGGCTTGATGTCGAACAGGACGGTGAAAGCCGTCTTTCCGAACAGCTCCTGCGCGTCGTTGATGGACGCGTGATAGCCGCTGGTGTTATTCCATTGCGTGTTGTTCGTAAAGACCGTGTCGCAGCCGCTGACAAGCGACGTGACGGCGCCGGAGGCATACGTCAGGCCGTCAGATTCCTCGAGCGCGTTGCCGAAGCCCGCGGGCAGCGTGGGCTGCGTGGGCACGGCAGGCTCCTCAGGCTCTTCCGGCAATTCGGGCGCGTCGCCCGTGCGCTGCACGGCGACCCAGCTGACCGCCGCCGCGTTCGAGCCCGTCGGCGTCAGCGTATACGTCACAGTCTGCGCGGTCTGGACCGTGAAGGAATAGCTGTGCGTGGCGGACTGTCCGTTCGCGAGCGCGGCAATGCTTCCGGCGTCCTGAGCCGTCCCGTCCACCGTGAGGGTCGCCGACATCTTGCGGTTCTGGTTGTCCCACCAGTCGTGATGGCCGGACGTAATGGTGTATTCGCCGGGCTCAAGCGTGAAGCGGTACGCGATCGGGCCGTCGTAGCCCGTGCCGTACACGCCCGTCACATACTTGTCGTTCGTCGCGCTGAAGCCCTTCGTTTTCACGCCGTTGTCGACCAGGCCCCAGGTGTTTTCATCCGGGGAGAACTGGTCGGACGTGTTGTTCAGCAGGCTGTCGCCCACAAGCGCCTTGACGGCGGCATAGGGCTCCGTGGTCGTGTAGTCGGCCATGGTCTTGCCCGCTTCTCCGTTGGCGGCTGTGGTGTCGACAAAATACACCAGCCCCTCGGGCACGACCTCGACCGTGTACTGCGTGCCGTCGGCGGCCTCTGCCGTCACGGTGCTGAACGCCGTGGCGAACGTGTCCGCCGTGACGCCGTCGGCCCACTCGATGCCCGCAGGCACCTGGCCGACATACGTCGCGATGTGCGTGTCAAGTGCACGCGTCGCCGGGGTGTCCGTCGCCGGGGCGTCCGTCGTCGCGGTGTCCGTCGCCGGGGCGTCCGTCGTCGCGGTGTCCGTCGTCGCGGTGTCCGTCGTCGCGGTGTCCGTCGTCGCGGTGTCCACCGTCCCGGCTTCCGTCGTCTGCGGCGCCGTCCCGGCATTCGGGTCTTCGTCGAGCGCAAACGCGCTCCACGGCACCAGACTCACGAGCATAGCCGTGCACAGTGCCGCAGCGAGGATGCGTCTGCTTCGTGTGATGACTCTTCTCATGCTTCTTCCTCAAACTTCCTTTCTGAACAGAATTTGTGCCTCTTCCTGCTGATCCGCCGAAAATTTCACAGGAATTGCACAAAAAGCTCTCTTAAACTATACAAAACAGAAAAAGAAACAGTCCATGTACTTTTTCCAATATTTCCTGTGTTTTTTCTCGCAGATTCTCCGCGCGCCGGAAAAATGCACAATCCTGCGCCACAAATTTCATGCAGCTGTTCCAAAAAAGCGCGCAAAAAAAGAACCCCCATGCGAGGGGGTTCTCTCATTCAGATGCGCTCAGACTTTTTTGAGCGCTTCCACATACTTTTCGCGGTAGGCGGCGGCGAGTTCGGGGAAGCCGGGCAGGTCGCCCTCGTGGGCGCGGCGGCGGAACTCGTGCTTGTCGAAGCGCGCGGCGTCCATCTCGCGGCCGATGATGCGGGCCGCGACGTTGGAGCAGTGGTCGGAGATGCGCTCGATGTGCGTCAGCAGTTCGAGGAACACGATGCCGGTCTCGAGCGAGCACAGGCCGTCCTTGAGGCGGCGGATGTGGCTCTCGCGCATCGTCTCGACGAGCTCGTCGATCGTCTCCTCGAGCGGCTCGACCTTCTGCGCGACGCGCAGGTCGTTGTCGGTGAAGGCGCGCACGGCCAGCTGCAGGATCTCGCGCACCGCGCCGTCGAGCACCTCGAGCTGTCCGCGCGCGGTGTCGGTAAATTCCAGTTCCTTGTCGTGGATCTCGCCGGAGCGCTCGACGATGTTGACGGCGTAGTCGCCGATGCGCTCGAACTCGACGACGAAGTTGATCAGCTCGTTGATCGTCTGGCTCTCGCTCTCGCTCAGCTCCTTGTCTGTCAGCTTGATGAGGTATGTGGAGATGGACGCCTCGAGCTTGTCGACGATGTCCTCACGCTGGGCGACGGTGGCGACGGTCTCGGCGTCATACTTGAACAGCAGCGGGATGGAGACCTGGAAGTTCATCTCGGCATTGCGGGCCATCGTCTCGACGGCGCTCTTGGCCTGCTGGATGGCGACGGCGGGCGAGTTGAACAGGCGCTCGTCCAGCACGGGGATGGCGATGGCGTCCTGATCGCCCGCGCGGTCGGGGATGGTCAGTTCCGCGAGGCGGGCGAGCAGCTTCGTGAACGGGATGAACAGCATCGTCACGACGACGTTGAACAGCGTGTGGAAGTTCGCGATATCGCCCATGTTCATCGTGTCGTTCCACCATGTGAAGTGGAAGACGGCGCGCAGGCCGTAGATGACGGCCATGAACACGAGCGTGCCGATGACGTTGAAGTACAGGTGCACGACGGCGCTGCGCTTCGCGGCCTTCGACGCGCCGATGGAGGCCATCAGCGGCGTGGAGCACGTGCCGATGTTCTGGCCGAGGATGATGGGGATGGCGCTGCCCCACGTGACGAGGCCGGTGGACGAGAGCGCCTGCAAAATGCCGACGGACGCGGACGACGACTGGATGGCGATGGTGACGAGCATACCGGCCAGCACGCCGAGGAACGGATTTGTCAGCGACGTGAACAGTTCGACGAACAGCGGCGAGTCGCGCAGCGGCTCGACCGAGGCGGTCATGGTCTTCATGCCGATGAACAGAAGGCCGAAGCCCATCATGATCTGGCCGATGTTGCGCTTTTTCGGCGCCTTGAAGAAGACGAACAGGATCGCGCCCAGAAACGCGACCATCGGGGCGAAGGTGTCGGGCTTGCACAGCTCCAGCAGCGTGCCGCCGCCGGAGATGTCGGACAGGCGGATGAGCTGGCCGGTGACGGTGGTGCCGATGTTCGCGCCCATGATGACGCCGATGGCCTGCGACAATTCCATGATGCCGGAGTTGACGAGGCCGATGACGATGACCGTCGTGCCCGCGGATGACTGGATGATGCCGGTGATGACCGCGCCGAGCGCGACGGCGCTGATGGTGGACGACGTGAGACGGCGCAGAATGCCCTCCATCTTCCCGCCGGCCAGCTTCTCAAGACCGGAGCCCATAATGCTCATGCCGTACAGGAACAGCGCGATGCCGCCCGCCAGGCTGATGATGTCGAAAATCGTCACGAAAGGTTCCTCCTCACAGGACCTTTGAGCGCCGCAGAGCGCACACGTCTGTGGTCCGCGCCGGAGACCGGCACAGACCGCGTTGATATTATTATACCATCGCTTGACACGACCCGGCAAGAAATTTTACAAAATTCTCCGTTCCGCCGTTTTTTGCGCGCCCGGCGGCGGATTTTCCGGCGCGCGCGCATACTTTCCGGCGCGCGGCGAATACTACCCAAAGAACCGCAAGCAATTCGCGCCCGCGGACGCCGGGCGCGGGAAAGGACGAACGATATGAAAGCAACCGGCATCGTGCGGCGCATCGACGATCTTGGGCGCGTGGTGATCCCGAAGGAGATCCGCCGCACGCAGCTGATCCGAGTGGGCGACCCGCTGGAGATCTTTGTGACGGCGGAGGGCGACGTCGTGTTCCGAAAATACAGCCCGATGGGCGAGCTGGCCGCGATGGCCGCGCGCTATGCCGCGGCGCTGCACCGCTCGGCGGGCGTG
The DNA here is from genome assembly GCA_944388415.1 of uncultured Ruthenibacterium sp. GTDB lineage: Bacteria > Bacillota > Clostridia > Oscillospirales > Ruminococcaceae > Ruthenibacterium. Next base: position 14,269 of record CALXIU010000231.1, read on the forward strand.
AGCGCCGTCATCACCGACCGCGACCGCATCGTGGCCGCGTCGGGCGACGTGCGCGCCGCGCAGGGGCGCGCCGTCTCGGCCGACCTCGCGCGCGTGATGGAGACGCGCCGCCCGTTCACCGCCGTGTCCGACGCCGAAGCGCCCATTCTGTGCGAGGAATTTCCCGCCCCGTGCCGCGCCGTCGCGCCCATCCTGTGCCACGGCGACCTGATCGGCTGCGTCGCCCTGACGCAGAGCGCCGACGCGGCCTCCGTCAGCCTCATCACCGTCGCCGCCGCCTTCTTCGCCGCCCAACTGGAAGAGTAAACAGGCGTTTTTGACAGGCGTGGCCTGCCCTTTATGACCGTCCCCTGCGTTTTTTTAACAGGCGTTTGCTGCCCTTTATGACCGTCCCCTGCGAAAGGGTACAAAAAAACCTCCCCATTGCGGGGAGGTTTTTGCTCTTTTCCAGCGGGCGACGGCAGCGGAGACGCAGCTTTCTGCCAAGCCGCTGGGGACGGACACAAAGGGCAACAAGCGCCTTCTTTCCACCCCCAAAAACCGGGGAGCGCGCTGATTGCCAAGCCGCTGGGGACGGACACAAAGGGCAACAAGCGCCTTATAAAAATTCGTGGGAGAAGTGGAGGGTGTTGTCTTCAATGGTGATGACGCCGAAGGTACCGCGGAGGTATCCGGCCGCGCCGGGATTGAAGAGGGTGACGCCGTTGACGGACTCGCAGAGCGGCTCGTGCGTGTGGCCGAAGAGCGCGACGTCCGCGCCGCGCGCGCGGGCTGCCTCAGCCAGCTCGGTGCAGCCGGCCTTTACATAGTGCAGATGCCCGTGCGTGTAGTAGAAGACGAAGCCGCCCAGCGGCACGAGGCCGTCGACAGGATCGAACGATGCGAAATCACAGTTGCCGCGCACGCGGTAGAGCCGCAGGCGCGGGAACTCGTCCGCGAGCTCGTCGGCGTCGCGCGTGCCGTCGCCGAGGAAGAACACCGCGTCGGCGTCGCGATGGCGCGCGACCGCGGACAGGATGCCGCGCGTGTGGCCGTGTGTGTCGCTGAATACCAGAATTTTCATTCGATCCCTGCTTTCAAATGATGATGCGCGCGGTCACTCCCCGCCCAGCAGGGCGCGGTAGATCTCGCTGCGGGAAAACGGCGTCCCGGCCGCGGCACGCTTGGCCGCGGCGGACGGCGAGAGCCCCTCGTCCGCGTAGCGCCGCGCGAGCGCGGCCGCCTGTTCGAGCGTGCACTCGTCCGGTTCCGGTTCGGGCGCGCCCTCCACGACGAGCACGCACTCGCCGCGCGGCGGCTCGTCCGCGTAGCGCGCGCGGGCCTCGCCGACGGTGGCGGGCCAGATCTCCTCGTGCAGCTTCGTCAGTTCGCGGCAGACGGTCAGGGCGCGTCCGTCGCCGAACGCGGAGGCGAGGTCGTCGAGCGTCGTGCGCAGCTTGTGCGGCGCTTCGTAAAAGATCATCGTGCGGCGCTCGGTTTCCAGCTCCGCGAGGCGCTCGGACCGCGCGCGGCGGTTGACGGGCAAGAAACCCTCGAACGTAAACCGGCCCGTGGGCAGGCCCGAGACGGCCAGCGCCGTGACGGCCGCCGACGCCGCGGGCACGGGCACGACGCGGATGCCGCGCCGGTGCGCGTCGCGCACCAGAAGCTCGCCGGGGTCCGAGATGGCGGGCATCCCGGCGTCCGAGCACAGCGCGCACGACTCGCCCGCCTCCACGCGCGCGAGGATCTCGTCTCCGCGCACGGCGGCGTTGTGCTCATAATACGACACCATCGGCTTTTTGACGCCGAGGTGGTTGAGCAGCTTCAGCGTCACGCGCGTGTCCTCGGCCGCGATGAAATCCACCGCCTCGAACGTCTCGGCCGCGCGCGGCGTCATGTCGGACAGATTCCCGATGGGCGTCGCGACGATGTACAGCGTTCCTGACATAGTTCCTCCCGCTCTGAATACAAAACGGGCCACGGGCGAAACGCCCCTGACCCGTCCTGCCGGTTTCCTGGTAGATCAGCCCTCGGAGATGGCTCCGACGGGGCACTCGCCAGCGCAGGTGCCGCAGCTGACGCAAGCGTCCGCGTCGATCACATACTTGCCGTCGCCCTCAGAGATCGCGCTCACGGGGCAAACGCCGGCGCAGGTGCCGCAAGAAACACATTCATCACCAATAACGTACGCCATATCGAACTACCTTCCTGTTCTCCGCGCTTTCGCTCCTCAATGCGCACGCCGGAGGCGCGGTACAGCGGGCGCAGCTTGATTTTATTGTAGCATAGTTCGCCGATTTTTCAAGTATTTTTTATTTCCTCTCCGCCGCCGGCGTCCGGCTCCGGGTCCGGCGCGATGGGCGCGCGCTTGCCGCCGCGGATGTACTGGCACTCCGAGCGCGGATACCAGCGGAACATCGTCGAAGGCACGTCAAATTTCACACGCAGCTGCCCGGAGACAAGATTTACCTCCGCGACGGTGCCCGTGCCGTCGGGCGTCTTGACGACGCTTCCGACGCCCGGCGTGATGCGCGAGAGGTAGTCGTACGCGGGCTGCTCGTACGCGAGGCAGCACATCAATCGGCCGCACGCGCCGCTGATCTTCGTGGGATTGAGCGAAAGGCCCTGCTCCTTGGCCATCTTGATGGACACGGGCTGGAAGTCGCGCAGAAAGCGCGAGCAGCAGAACGGCTGCCCGCACACGCCGAGGCCGCCCGTCATCTTCGCCTCGTCGCGCACGCCGATCTGGCGCAGCTCGATGCGCGTGTGGAACACGCCCGCGAGGTCCTTGACCAGATCGCGGAAATCGACGCGGCCGTCGGCCGTGAAGTAGAACAGCAGCTTCGCGCGGTCGAGCGTGTACTCCGCGTCCACGAGCTTCATCTCGAGGCCGTGGCGGCGGATGCGCTCGGCGCAGATGTCAAACGCGCGCTTTTCGTCCTGTTCGTTCTGTTTTTTGCGGCGGATGTCGACGCTGTCCGCCATGCGCAGCACGCGCTTGAGCTCGCGCGGGACGCTCGCGTCCGGCACCTCCTGCACGCCCTGCGCCACCTCGCCGCACTCCGCGCCGCGCGCGGTGTCCACGACGACGTAGTCGCCCGCCTTCGGCTCCAGCTCGCCGGGGTCGAACGAATATGCCTTTCCGCCCGGCTTGAAGCGGACGCTGATGATCTTGACCATAGATTCTGATTCCCTTTCTATTCTTCTCCGAGCCGCATCCCGAGCACCGTCAGCGCCAGCTTCGCGGCGGCGTTGGCGCGGATGCGCCGGCGCGCGTCGCGCACATGGGCGAGCGCCCGCGCGCCCCGCTGCGCCGACAGGCCCGCCGCCGCCTCGTCGCCGCGCAGCGCGGCGGCGCACAGCTCCGCGAGGCAGTCGCACACGTCAAGGCAGGCCGCGCGGTCGCGCTCGAACGGCGCGAGAGCCAAAAGCGCGGCGTACGCGTCGCGCTTTTCACATGCCGCGGCCGCGGCGCGCGCGGCCGCGTACCGCTTTGCGAAATTCTCGTCGCGCAGCACCGAGAGCCCGAGGCCGATCTTGCCGCCGAACGCCGCTGCCAGCTCCGCCGCCTGCGCCTCACTTGCGCCCTCCGCGCGCAGCCGCGCGGCGCACTCGGCGGCCGACACCGGCGCGAGCGTGTACGCGCACGAGCGCGAGCGCACCGTCGCCAGCACCGACGCCGCGCCCGGCGCGGTGAGCAGGAACAGCACGCCCTCCGGCGGCTCCTCCAGCACCTTCAAAAGCGCGTTCGCGCCGGAGGCGTTGAGCCGGTGCGCGCCGCGGATCAGCACGACGCGCCCCTCAGCCGACAGCGCCGTGGCGAACAGCGATTTGCGCGCCTCGCGCACTCGCTCGACGCGGATCTCGCCGGACGCGCCCTCGCCCTCGAGCACGATCAGCTCCGGCGACGAAAGCTGCATCACGCAGCGCGCGCCGTCGCCGCCGCCCGGATAGAGGTAGTCTGCCGCGAGGCAGCGCGCCGCATAGCCCGCGCCCGCGCCGCGCGCCCCGCACAACAGGATGCTGTGCGGCAGACGCCCGCTTTGCAGCGCGCTCTTCAGCGCCGCGCGCAGCGGCTCGTTGCCCGCGATGGTGTCGAGCATCACAGCTTCTCGAAGCGCTCCACGTTCGTGACGAACACCGTCGCGCCGCCCACCGTGACCTCGAGCGGATACGCCGTCGTGAGGCCCACGCCGTAGTTCGCCGTGCTGGGCACGACTTCCTTGCGCTGCTTGCAGCGCGAGGCGATGAGCGCGATGCACGCGTCGACCTTTTCATCGTCGGTGCCGATGAGCAGCGTCATATTTCCGGCCATCAGGAAGCCGCCCGTCGTGGACAGCCTCGTGACGGAGTATCCCGCCTTCGTGAGCGCGTTGCACACGGACGACGAATCTTCCTTGTTGACGATGGCAGTGATCAGTTTCATAAACTCATGCCTCCCCCGCGCGCGTCAGCGCGCGTTTATTCCATATATTATAGCACAGTCGCCGCGCGGATTCCAGTCAGCGGCGGTTGTTTCTTTTCCACATCTGGCGCGCGCGGAAATATTTGATCTCCTGCTTCGCGTTGCGGAAGAAATCGCCGCCGAAGAACAGCAGGAAGTTCACCAGCGACAGCGCGACCGACAGACGCGCCGGCCACGACCCGAACAGGAAGTTGAACAGGCAGATCGCGCCCGAGAACCACGCGAGGTACTTGATCTTCACCGGGAAGATGAAAAAGAGCAGCAGCTGCGTGTCCGGCCACAGCATCGCGTACGCGAAGAACAGCGAAAGGTTCAGGTACGCCGACGAGCCGAAGCCGTAGCCCGTGAGCAGCATCGACAGCACCGCGGCCGCGATCGCGCCCAGCGCGCCGAACAGGTAGTAGACGTTGAATTTGAAATCGCCCCACGCCATTTCCAGCCCGTGGCCGATGAAGTAGTAAAAATACAGCGTGATGAGCAGCATCACCGGCGTCGTGGCCTCCGGGACGAAGAGGAATGTCACGAGACGCCACACCTCTCCGTGCAGCACCATGTTGATGCTGAGGCTCAGCTTCGCCGTCAGCGAGAACGTGTAGCTGAACATGTCGGCCACGTACACCAGCGCCTGGCCCAGGATGATGACGAGCATCAGGTTCGGGATGCACCAGTTCCCGTGCTTGTATTCGAGCTTGTAGAACCATTTCATCATGGCGGTATTCCTTCCTTTTGCATGTCAAGCGGATTTTTGTTGTATTCTCTCTTTCGCGGCGCCGCTTTGCATGTCCCGGCGCGTTTTGGGGACCGCCGCGCGGCGCGCGTTCAACAAACAGTTTACGTCACTTTCCAAGTTCCAAACCCTTTCCACGCGCCCATGTGGAAAACTCCCCGCGATTTGCTGGACTTTTCCACGTTTTCCACAGAGTTTTCCACACAAATTGGGGAAAACGGCATATACGGAGTGTAAAACTCTGTTGAAATGTTGAAAACACACTCGTTTTTCAGCGGCGGACACGCGAGGTGCCCCGCGCGGGGCGCGGCGGGCGGTTTGATGGAAAATCGTCTCATTTGGAAAGGCCGGCGGCGCGCTCCAGAACGGCGGCGGCGGCCTGAGGGCACGACACGCGTCCGGCGTCCGTGCCGCGCGCGGCGGACGGGCAGCGGATGTCGCGCAGCTGCGCGCAGATCTCCGCGGGCGGGACGCCCGCGCGCAGCGCCAGGCCGATGAGGCGTGAGACGGCCTCGCCCCGGCCGGGACAGCCGATGGCCGTGTTGCCGAGGAGCACCTCGCACACGCCGCGCTCGTCGGAGTTGACGGTGACATACAGCTCGCCGCAGCCGACGGGCACGTGCTCGGTGAAGCCGTGCGCGACGGACGGCCGGGCGGCGCGCGGCGCGGTCTCCTGCGCAGCCGCGGGGCGTTCCGGCACGGGTTTCTCCGGCGCGGGCACTTCCGCTTTGGGCGGCGTGTCCGGCGCGTCCGCCTCGCCGGGCGCAGCCTCCGGCTGCGGGTCCTCGGGCGCGGCGGGAATGGCGATGCTCTTGCAGCCGAGCGACGCGGCCAGCAGGATGAGGCGCGCGGCCTCGTCCTTCCCCGTCCCGGCGGGCAACGCGAGCGCGTCCTCGACGGCGTTGTCGGTGTGCGTCTGGAACGCGGCGCGCACGCGGAGGATCTGCTCGGGCGTCGCGTCCGAACCGGGCGCGGGCCCGGCGCCGGGCGTGCAGCCGGCGCGCGCGGCGGCCTCGTCCGACGGCGCGAGGGCCGTGACGGTGGCGTTGCGCATCGGCGCGCCGTGCTGGTAGATGCTCTCGGCGAACAGCGGGAAGCTGCCGCGCTTCGACGCCAGCGCCGTGGACGCGGCGTGGCCCTCGGTGTTGATGAAATTCATCAGCCCGGCGGCGAGCTGGACGGCGTCGTCGCTGCCGTACGCGACGCCCAGCTGATCGAGCAGTTCGGCGAAGCCCATCACGCCCAGCCCCAGCTTGCGCGTGGCGCGGGCGGTGCGGCTGATCTCCTCCAGCGGGCAGCGGTTGGCGTCGACGGCGTTGTCAAGGAAGTGGACGGCCTCGTGGACCGTCTCGCGCAGCAGCGCGTAGTCCACCTTGCCGTCGCGCGCCATCGCCGCGAGGTTGACAAAGCCCGTCATGCAGCTCTCGCACGGCAAAAGCGGCTGCGCCGTGACGGCGTCGACGGCCTCGATGTCGCCCTGCATCGGCACGACGTTGTCGCGGTTGACGCGGTCGAGGAACACGAAGCGCAGGCCGCTGCGCAGCGCCTCGGCCGCCATTTCGTCCAGCACGTCGCGCGCGCGCAGCGTGCCCGCGGCGGCGCGGGTGTGCGGGTCGGTCAATTCATACTCGCCGTCCTCTCCGGCGGCCTTCAAAAACGCGTCGGTGACGCCGACGGCGAGGGCGAAGCCCGTCTCCCCGCCGGTGCGGCAGCGCAAAAACGCGAGGATGTCCGGGTGGTCGGCGCGCAGCACGCACACGTTCCCGCCCGGCTCCGCCTCGCCGCGGACCGTCCCGGCCGCGACGCCGAACACGCGCAGGAAGCTGACGGGCCCGGACGCGACGCCGCCGGACTTGCCCACGGCCGCGCCCTCGGGCCGCAGCCGCGACAGCGAGAACCCGACGCCCGCGCCCGCTTTGCGCACAAGCGCCGCGTCGCGCGCCGCGTCGAAGATGCCCTCCATGCTGTCCTCGACGGGCAGCACAAAGCTGGCCGACAGCTGCGCGCCGGGGCGCGCCGCGTGCGCCAGCAGCGCCTCGCCGGGCAGAAACCGCCCCGACGCCATCAGTTCGTAAAACCCGCGCGCCGTGCCCTCAACGTCCGCAAACGTCTCGTAGCGCACTTCCGGACGCGCCGCCGCCTGGGCGGCCGCGCGCAGCACAGCGTCGCCGCCGTGTTCCTTCGGCGCTGACTCGGATCTCATCCGGACCCCTCCCCTGTTGAATGTACCTTATATTATATACGAAACAGCCGCAAAACACAAACGGCGCGCGCCGGGGCGGGGAAAACGCTGTCTCTCGAAAAATATTTATCGTTTTTCGATATATTTTACTTGAAATTCGATGCAACCTGTGGTATTCTGAGCACAGGACGCAAAAGCCCGCCGCGCGGGTACCTGCGCGGCGGGCAAAATGGGGGAAAGAGGAACGCTCATTCCACGTCCTGAAGCGCGGCGAAGTCCTCCTCGCCGGTGCGCACCTTGACGACGCGGCGCACGTCGTAGACGAAGATCTTGCCGTCGCCGATGTGTCCGGTGTACAGCGCCTTCTTCGCGGCGGCGATGATGGTGTCGACCGGGATGCTGCTGACGACGATCTCGACCTTGACCTTGGGCAGCAGCGTGGCGTCCATCTCAACGCCGCGATAGTATTCGCCCGCGCCCTTCTGGATGCCGCAGCCCATCACCTGCGTGACGGTCATGCCGGTGACGCCGATGTCGTTCATCGCACGCTTCAGCTCGTCGAAACGCGCGAGGCGCGCGATGACGGCGACCTTGTACATGCCGGTCGGCTCGGCCGGAATGGCCGGGCGCGCCACCTTGACGGCGGCGTCGCGCTGGGCGTCGGAGGCCTTGTCGTAATCGTCCTCGCCGAGGTCGGTGTTCTCGTTGACCTCGAGCGCCGCGGACACATCCGCGATGGCGAAGCCGGAATACGCGCTTGCGAGGCCGTGCTCGTGGATGTCAAGGCCGTCGATCTCCACCTGCGCGGGGACGCGCAGGCCGATCAGCTTGTCGATGACGAAGAAGATGATCGTCATGGTGACGATGACCCAGACGGCCACGGACACAACGCCGAGCGCCTGCGTGCCGAGGTATGCGAACCCGCCGCCGTAGAACAGGCCGCGCTGGGTGTCGAAGAGGCCGACGCACAGGGTGCCGAACGCGCCGCACACGCCGTGGACGGAGACAGCGCCGACGGGGTCGTCGATCTTCGCGACCTTGTCAAGGAACTCGACGCTCAGGACGACGAGCACGCCCGCCGCGAGGCCGATGAAGAACGCGCCGGTGGGGCTGACGGAGTCGCAGCCCGCGGTGATGGCCACGAGGCCGGCCAGCGTGCCGTTGAACGTCATCGAGACGTCCGGCTTTTTATAGCGGATCCACGTGAAGATCATCGTCGCGCAGGTGGCGACGGCGGCCGCCATGTTCGTGTTCATGAAGATGAGCGAGGCGGACTCCATCGTCTCATCGCCTGTGAGCGACACGGTGGACGCGCCGTTGAAGCCGAACCAGCAGAACCACAGGATGAACACGCCGAGCGCCAGCGCCGTCAGGTTGTGGCCGGGGATGGCGCGGGGCTTGCCGTCCTTGCCGTACTTGCCGAGGCGGGGTCCGAGGAACGCCGCGCCGATGCACGCCGTGATGCCGCCGACCATGTGCACCGCGGTGCTGCCCGCGAAGTCATGGAAGCCCAGCGACGACAGCCAGCCGCCGCCCCAGATCCAGTGTCCCGAGATGGGATAGACGATCATGGAGATCAGCGCGCTATACACGCAGTACGCCTTGAAGTTCGTGCGCTCCGCCATGGAGCCGGAGACGATGGTCGCGCTCGTGGCGCAGAAGACGGTCTGGAAGATCACGTAGCACCACAGCGGCAGCGAGCCGAAGTCGTAGCTGCCGCGGATCAGCGGGTCAAGTTTGCCGATGAAGGCGCCCGTGCCGCCGAACATCAGGCCGAAGCCCACCAGCCAGTAGATGGGCGTGCCGATGCAGAAATCCATCAGGTTTTTCATCAGAATGTTGCCGGTGTTTTTGGCGCGCGTCAGGCCCGCCTCGCACAGCGAAAAGCCCGCCTGCATGAAGAAGACCATTGCGGCGCCCCACAGGGTCCACAATACGTCGACCGAAGTATACATATCCACTCCTCCTCGTTTGTCCCGGTCTTTGACCGGGCAGTTCGAGCGCTGCCGTGACGCCGGAAAGCCGCGCGGCGGACGCGCCCCATGCCGGCGGGGACGCGGCCGAAAAAAAATGTAAAAAACAGCGAGGGCGCCGGGATCGGTCCCCAGCGCCCTCGCTGTTATGCACATAGTATAGCCCCATTTTTTCCCTGGCGCAAGCGGCGGAAAACACGAGATGTTTCAACACTTTCCGCAAATTTATCAACAAATTGCCTAAATTGATGCAGAGAGGATGATCGGACGAATGAAACTGTCCAATGACAAAAGCCTGCTGCTCTCGCGCGTGTGCGTGTGGATGTTCGCGCTGATCCTGGCGGCGCTGGTCGTGGGCGCGCCGTGGATCTGGCCGTTCGTGCTGCACCGCACGGGCATCGTGCAGCTGTACGTGACGGTGACGTATCTGTCGGCCGTGCCGGCGGGCGTGGTGCTGTTCTGCCTGCACAGGCTGCTGGCGAGCGCGGCGGCGGCGGACGTGTTCACGGACGCGAACGTCGCGCGGCTGCGCGCGGTGTCGTGGTGCCTCGCGGCGGCGGCGCTCGTGTACGCCGGCGGCGGCTTTTTCGACTGGTACCTGTTCGTGCTGGCGGCGGCCGCGGCGTTTGCCGCGCTGATCGTCCGCGTGCTGAAAAACGTTCTGGCGGAGGCCGTGGAGCTGAAGCGCGAGAACGATTACACGATCTGAGGGGAGGCGCGCACCAAATGCCCATTGTGGTGAACATCGACGTGATGATGGCGCGCCGGAAGATGAGCGCGGGCGAGCTGGCCGAGCGCGTCGGCATCACGCCGGCGAATCTGTCGATTTTGAAGAACAACAAGGCGAAGGCCGTGCGGTTCTCGACGCTGGAGGCGCTGTGCCGCGCGCTGGACTGCACGCCCGGCGACCTGCTGGAATACCGCGACGAGTGACATTTCACACCGGACAACGGAGGAACTGACAAATGAATGAGAACAAATTGACGGTGGCGCGCCGCGTGCCGCCCATGTTTGCTGTACCCTTTTTCGGTTTCACACTGACGGACGCGCTGTTCGCCGTGTGGTATCTGGCGCTGGGCCGCCTGTACTGGGCGCTGTGCCCGTACTGGAACGAGCGCCCGTTCGGCGGTGTGTGGCTGTTCGCCGTGCTGTACGCCGTGACGGTGCTGGCGTGGGCGCACCTGTCGGGCGCCGACGTGTGCGCGAACGGCGAGTCATGGTACTGGCTGGGCGTGACGCTGGCGCTGGCGGCGTCGGCGTCGAACGGCGGCGGGCTGCTGGCGCCGGGCGTCGCGTTCCTCGCGGCGCAGGCCGTGGCCGCGTACTGGACGCTGTCCGTATCCGGCCGGCTCACGAAGGGCGTGACGTCGAACTGGCTGTTTTTCGACGGGCTGAACGCGCTCGTCGTCGTGCCGTTCGGGAACTTCCTGCGCCTGTTCGCGGCGCTGGCGCGCACGGTGCAGCGCTTCGCGGGCGGGGCGAAACAGGCGGCGCGGCGCGCGCTGGCCGTCGCGTGCGGCGCGGCGCTTGCCGCGCTGGTGCTGATGATCTCGCTGCCGCTCCTGGCCGCGGCCGACGAGCGCTTCGCCGCGCAGATGCGCGCGGTGACGGACGCGCTGAGCGCGCTGTGGATGCTGGAAGAGGCGCCGATGTGGGTTGTCTCGCTGCCGGTGGCGCTGTTCCTGTACGGTCTTGCGTACGGCGCGGCGCGCGGGCGGCGGACGGGATGCTTTGAAAAGCGGGACGTCTGCGAATTGCAGCGGGCGCTGCGCGTGATGCCGCGCGTCACGATCGTGACGGCTCTGGCCGTGCTGTGCTTCGTGTATGTGCTGTTTCTGGCGTCGCAGGCGGGCACGATGATCGACGTGTTCGCGGGCCGCCTGCCCGAGACGTTCACGTACGCCGAGTACGCGCGGCAGGGCTTTTTCGAGCTGTGCCGCGGCGCGGCCGTGAATCTGTGCGCGCTGGCGGGCCTCGCCGCGTGCTCGCGCGAGCGTTTGAGCGAGCGCCCGGCGCTGCGGCGGGCGGGCGGCGCGCTGTGCGCCGTGACGCTGCTGCTGATCGCCGTCGCGATGACGAAGATGGGCCTTTATATGCGCGCGTACCTGCTGACGGAAAAGCGCGTGCTCGTGACGGTGTTCCTCGTGTGGCTGGCGGCGGTGTTCGCGCTGCTGTGGGCGTCGATGCGGCGGCGCATCGAGGTGGTGCGCCTCTCGATGCTGCTGGGCGCGGCGCTGTTCACCCTCCTGTGCGCCCTGCCCATCCCCGCGTGGATCGAACGCATCCAATGAAAACTGCCTCCCCTTTTTTGTAAAGGGGAGGCAAGCTCTGCCAAGCCGCTGGGGGCGGTTCCAAAGGCCAGCAAGCGCCTGTCAAAAACGCAGGGGACGGCGCCAAAGGGCAGGTTATGCCTGTTAAACATTCAAAATGCCCCATTTGCCGTCCGATTTGGCCCAGACGGCGCCGTCGTGGACGGACGTGATGTCCTCGAACCGGAGCGGGACGACGACGTTTCCCTGCGTGTCGATGACGCCGCACTTGCCGTCGCGCTTGACGGGGATCAGCCCCTCGTTCGCGCTGTAGGGCACGAGCGCGTCGCGGGAAAACGGGTCGTTCGAGAGCATCGGCTCGAAGCCGAAGTCCGCGATGGGCCGGCCCGCCTCGTCGACGTAGCCCCACTTGCCGTCCAGCTTCACGGCCGCGACGCCGTCCGAATAGGGCATCGCGTCCTCATAGACGGTGTCCGTGATGCGCTCGCCGTTTTTGTCGACGAGGATCATGCCGTCGCAGCGCACGGAGCCAGAGCCGGCGTACATCCAGCGGATGGGTGCGGTCGCCGCCTGCCAGTCGCCGTTGTTCACATCGACGATCAGCGCGACGTTGGCCGCGCCGGAGAACTCGAGCGGATACGCCGGGTCGAACGTGCTCAGGCCCTCGGGGTAGACGAAAAATTCCAGCCACTCGCCGTCCGCGAGCGCGGGCGGATTGACGTTCATCGTGCCGTGGCCCTGATAGTCGAGGCCGATGCCCTGCTCGTCCGACAGCTGCTGCGCCCACGCGGCAAGCTGCGTGTCGTCCATGTCAAACGTGAATGTGCCGTAGTTGTAGAACGGAAGGCTTCCGCCGAACGTGCCCCAGAACCCGGATGTGCTCTGCTGGTCCGGGAAGATGTCTCCCGTCTCGAAATTCAGAAATTGCCAGCCGCCGCCCGCTTCGGTCTGGATGCCGAGGTGCGTGAACACCATCTGCTGATTCAGCTCCATGCCGTCCTCCGGCAGACCGGCGATGCGCGCCGCCTCAAGATACGGCTCCACGCGCCAGTCCGGGACGTACTCGGCCGGGTCCGCCGGGACGGATGCCGGATCGGAGCCGTGCGCGCTCTCGCTTGCGCTCTGCGGCTCGCTGGACGGCCCGGGCGCGGCGGAGGACGAGGACGGCGTTTTCTCGCAGCCCGCGAAAAGCGCCAGCGCCAGCACGGCCGCGCACAGCGCGGCAAAAAATGTCTTTTTCATGATGACTTCCCTCCTTGTTCGGGTCGTTCCTTGCGGGAGAAAAAGCGGATCTCTCTCCCCACTTTCAGTGTACAAAACCCCGCCGCACTTGTAAAGCGCCCCGCCCTCTATCCGTCGTTTCGCACGAAATTTTCCACTTTTTTGACAGGCGTTTGCTTCCCTCTATGACCGTCCCCTGCTGCTTGGCAGAAAGTCGCCACCCCCCTGCCAAAGCGGAACTTTTTGACATGTGTTACCTGCCCTTTAGTACCGTCCCCTGCTGCTTGTCAAAAAGCTGCCTCCCCTCATGGGGAGGCAAAAGCCTGCCCTCTCGCAGGGGACGGCGACAAAGGGCCGCAAGCGCATGTTAAAAAACCTCCCCTTTCGCAAGGGGAGGCAGTTTTTTTACTAAGCCGCTGGGGACGCTGCCAAAGGGCAGGCTGCGCCTGTTAAAAAACGGAAATGCGCGTTGATTTTATTTGCGCAGCGCCGCGCGCAGGAGCAGGACGGCCGCGGCCAGAAGCAGCAAAGCGATGCCGCCGACCGTCAGCGTCTTCTCCATGCGGATCTCCCCCTCGGAGGACTCGTACGCCACGCCCTCGAACGGGACGTCCGGCGTCTGCGCCGCGTCAGGGGCCGCGTCCTCGCCGTCCTGCAAACGCGAGCAATACACGATGTACCGGTGCGTGTTGTCGCCGTAGGGATGGCACGTCACCAGCGTGACGAGGTCCCCGCCCGGGACGATCTTCACGGCGTCAATGTCGTCCGGCTCGATGACGATGCTCTTGAACACCTGATAGCGCAGCGTGTCCCACGGCGTCGTGATCTCCACCACGTCGCCCGTCTGCATCGTCTCGATCTCACGGAACATCGCCGCGCCGTGATACCCGCCGCGGTGCGCCGCAATGACGCAGTTCGTGTTTTCGCCGCCCAGCGGCATGCTCGTCTGGCCCAGCACCGCCGCGCCGTCATAGAGATGCTGCTCCGACGCGCCGATGTACAGCGGCAGCTCGACGTTCATCCGCTCAATGGAGATGTAGCCGATCATGTCGTCGCGCAGCCCGGCGGAATCGAAATCAAACGCGTGCTGCTCGTAGCTGAACGCGTCCACGAGGCCCGCCTGATTCGTCGCGTAAATGTCCTCGTTGTACTGCCGCATCTGCTGATACAGCGCCTCATAGGGCATCGCGTCCGACGACGCGGACGACGCCGCGCTCTGCGCGGTCTGCACCTCGGTGCGGAATTGCTCGATCTCGCTGTGCGCCTCGCCGCGGAACATCCACTCCTGCGCGATCGGAAACCCGATCAGCGCCAGCCCCGCAAGGAAACAGAGTACAATGACTGCATTGGTAAGAACGCGCCTCATTTGCGGATCCTCCTTGCACGGCTGATGTCGATCTCGCGGCTCGGCCCGATGGCGCGCCACTTCACCGGCCGCGGCTTCGGCGCGGGTTCCGGCTTCGGTTCGGGCGCGGGAGCCGGTTCCGGCTCAGGCTGCGGCTGCGGTTCCGGCTGGGGTTCCGGTTCGGGCTGCGGTTCGGGGGCGGGGGCGATCTCGCGGTACTCGCCGCCGATCTCGCCCTCCTCGTCGCCGGATTCCGACGCGTGCGGCAGCACGCGGCGCGAGCCGCGCCACGCGGTGCGCGAGGACGCGACGGCGGGGGCGTGCTTCTTGTCCCAGACGAGCTTCACAATGATGAGTACCAGCAGGATGAGCAGGCCCACAAAGAGCGCTTTCAGATACTCGTCGCGCCATGTGCTGCCCGAGTGCGTGCCCGTGTCCTGCGCGATCTGCCGCGCCTCCTCGTAGGGGATGCGCGTGCCGCGCACGAGCAGGCGGTGCGAGTTGATGCCGTACGGCGTACACGTGACGAGCGTCACGTAGTCCTGCGTGGAATCGATCATCAGCGCGTCCGTCTCGTGCGGGAGCACCGTGAGGATCTGATCCACCTTGTACGCCAGCGTCTCGCCGAGGATGTGCAGGTAGAACACGTCGCCCGGCTCCAACTGGTCGAGGTCCGTGAACAGCTTTTTGTTCGGAAGGCCCGTGTGCGCGGACAGCACGCTGTGCGTGCCCGTGCCGCCCACCGGAAGGGACGTGCCCTGCAAATGGCCGACGCCCTTTTGCAGCACTTCCTCCTCCGTGCCGTGGTAGATGACGAGGTTGACGTCGATGGACGGGATCTCAATGGAGCCCATCGCGCCGTCGCCCTCGAGATTGAGCAGGTCGACGTACGGGTGCTCCGACGGCGCGGCCTGCGATTCGTCGAACGGGTCGGTCAGCAGTACGCCGCCCGAGATGAGCGTCTCGTTGTACGCGGCGCACGCGTCCCACTCGGTGCTGCGCTCCTCCTCCGGCACGTCGACGGCGATGGAGGCGTAGTAATCCACCAGCTTCTGCTGGTTTTCCTCGTACAGGATGTTGCTGACCATCGGATACAGCAGCACGACAAGCCCGGCCAGAATGGCCAGGACCGCGATGATGTTGACGACGCGCTGTTTCATGCAGGAACGTTCCTCCCGGAAAGATCTGCCGCGCCCGCGGCGGAACAAAAGAGAGCGCGGGCGGAAGAACTTCCGCCCGCGAAAGGCTCATTGTGCCGCGCCGCCCATCCGGGCGGCGCGGCGTGTTCATCGTAAGTAGTCAGGAGTGACAGATCACTCAGTTACTTTTTTTTTGCTGACGTACAGCGCCGTGCCGGCGATGGCGATCAGAGCCAGGCCGCCCAGTGTGAACATCCAAGTGCCAGCGCCGCCGGTGGAGGGCAGCGTGAAGCTGTCATCGCTGCGGTTGAGCATGTTGAAGGTCAGCGTATTTTCGTTTGCGTCCTTGCCTGCGTCAACACCGTTGGTCAGAGTCACCGTGCTGGTATTCGCATCGACCGTGCCAGCAGTAACCGCATTGATCGTAAATTTCGCATCCGCCTGAGCGTAATTCTCTGCGGTCGCAGTCTCCTCAAGGTAATACTCCTGTGCCGTGTCAAGGCCCTTGATCGTGAGCTTGCCGGTATCAGTGTCCAGCGACATCTCACCACCAAGCACATAGATCTTCGAATCGTCATCAGTCGCAACGAGATAGACGCCATCGTCATTCGTTTTGACTACATTGATCAGTGTCTTGCTGCCGTCATTTGCATTGACTTCGTACAGCTTGAACTTAACAGCGCCATACAGCGCCGCGAGATCAGTCGTCGGATCTTCGAAAGTCTTCTTCAGTTCGACATTGTACGTCTTGACCGTAGTGTCATCCGTGTAAGGCTCAGATTTCGCATTGGGGTCATTGAGATAGAACAGCGCGTCGTTCTCGCCGCCGTTTGCAGCCGCCGCTTCCTTCATAACAGTTGCGGAGTAAGTCAGGACGACCTTGGCATTGGGATTGTCCGCGAGCTCGTTCAGCATTGTAAGGCCAGCCGTACTAAATGTGAGCTCGAATTTCTGATTGTACTTATACTCTGTTTGACCAACTTCTAACGTCAGCTGTGTCTTGCTATATTCAGTGAATGCATTATCAAAGTCGGTAAACAGGTTTTTCAGAGCATCTCCAGTATAAGGAGTACCATCAACCGCGTCGCCCACGTAGGCCGTCAGCTCAAAGGAAGTTACATCATAAGACAGGTTCTGCAGCATATCCTTCAGAACCGCCGACTCAATGCTGGTGAGAGTGGTGTTCTGCGGAAGGGGAAGCGTGATCGAATACTGAACCGAATCGCCGACCTGAACATCGGTATCGCCGCCGACAACAGTCTTGTCGATCTTAGGTGTCGCCTTCAGGGTCACGTTAACATCTTCCACCTCGCCCGTGGCGGCGTCTTCATCCAGCTCGATGAGGATATCGTTGGTCGTGTTAACAGGGCTCTGCCCATCCATGAGATTCGTAGCGGTAATGATATAATAGCCTGCGGTGAGAGTCGCCGGATCCAACGTGACACTTGCAGTGTTAGTGAATGCTCCAGTGGCAGTAGGAGGAGAAACCGGCTTATCCATAATATAACTTGCCATCCATCCGGCGAGCGTCGTCAACTGCCCGGCATCCTTGATCTGATACAGGAAATCCTGCGCAGGATGTTTGGCGTCCAGCGTCGTCTGGTTCACGTCCTCAATCTGCAACTGGAACGCGCCTTCTTTCCCGGGATCCGTCGTATCCGTCTTCAGCGATTTCGTTGCCGCGTCGTAATAGATGTAGTCTTCCTCTTTCACGTCGCCGGTGATGTTCGCAAAGAAGTCTTCCCAATTCGCTGTCGGGACATACAGGTCAGGATCGCCGTCTTCATCGGCCTGGAGCACCTGATACGCGTTGACAGTACCACTTGTCAGCGTCATGCCGTTCGGGGCGTAGACTGTGATTGATCCATCATTAGCAGCAAACACGGCGGTGGGGAAAAGCGCGAGAGCCAGGACCAGGGCGAGGGCGAGGCTGAGCACTTTTGAGAACTTGCGAGTACTCTTCATGTTGGTTCCTCCATTTTTGAAGATTTTTTGGGCTCTATTCATTACAGGCAGTTATAATCTCCTGTATCGAATACAGATGGTTTTGTGTCCCGCCTCCCCCGCGCGGGGGAGGCGGTGCGGGTCAATTCTTTTTGCGCTTGCGGGATGTTGCGAGGAGCGCGCCGCCGCCGAGGATCATCGCGAAGCCCAGCGCCGTGACCGTCACCACGCCATGCCCGCCCGAGGACGGAAGCTCCAGCTTCGTGTTCTTCGCTTTGAACTGAACGTCGACCGGCGCCATGGAAGCAGGAAGCGTCTTGTCCTTATAGAAGTCTTTAAACTGAAAAGCGCTCTCCAGATTGACCTGTGTATCGTCATCCCACTTGATCGTCAGCGCGTCTCCACGATACCCGACCGGGACGTCCGTCTCCTCCAGCTTGTAGTAGAAACTCAAGGGGAGGTTTCTGAACGTGGTAATGGCGACCGTATTCTTATTCGGTTGTTGTCCCTCTGCCAGCGGCACATAATAGTATCTCTGACCGTTGGTGTCCGTATAGGCGGTATAGGACGTTGTTTCGCCTTTGCTTTCGACGGTGACAAGGTTGGTGTTGGGATCGTACGTCACGTTCGAGTCGCTCTCCGTGTAGTCGACGCGATTGTAATACTCCGTCTTGCCGGAATATTTCTTCATTAAGGTATCCTCCGTCGCGCCGACATACAGCGTAAACACTGCGCCGGTGAGGGGGGATTCCGTGGGCTCCGTTCCTTCGCCGTACACGACGCCGACCTTGCGCACCGTGATGCTGCCCGTGCGGAACGTGTTCGTGAACTCGATGGTGTTTTCGCTGTCCGCCGCCATTGTGACGGTGCCCGCAATGGGATCATCCTCATTCAGTTCCACATCCCGTCCTGCTACTTTCACTGTCGTGTCGCAGAAAGGTGCCCAAGCCTCATCCGGGTTCTCCGTCACGGTCACTTCTGTGCCCGCCGCAATGTTCTTGACGATCATATGTTCGCCGTCGCCGAGCTGGAGGTTCGGACCGGTACCGGTCTGCCAGTAAGCGCTGCCGGCGCCGTCTTCTTTTTTCGCTTGCGTCACAGCGCCATTATTAAATGTCACCTTGCCCGTCTCCTGCGGAGCCGTTTCTCCGTCTTTGGTGACGGTATAGCTATAAGGACCGCTGAGATCGCCACTGACCGTGAAGCTGTAGGTGGGAATGTCATATCCCGCCGGGTCGTTGACCTTTTTGCTGATGTTTAGCGCGTTGGAATGGTTCACCACGCGCACCGTGACGGTGCCGGAGAACAGGTTCGTGATATCCAGCGGCTGATTCGTATCGTCCAGCAATTCCGTTTTGAGGCTGGTGTCGGTAGCATTATCATGCCGGTAGCACTGCCGAATCAGCAGCTTCGACCAGCCTTCCGTTGTCTCCAGCGTCAGATCATCAATGGTCGCATTTCCGGTTCCGCTATACAAACCGTAGTCCAGCATCTTGTTTGCGTTTGCAAATTGGAGGTGGAGCGCGTTTGTCCAATCAGACGGCTCGGTCCATATGAAGCTGCCGTCGGTGTAAGTAACGTTCTCAGCCAGGATCGCCTGAATTCCATTCAGCGTGGTGTCCACGTGGTCACCCGCGGCGAACTGCACCAGACTGCGCATCACGGACCCGACGCCGCGCAGCACGCTGACGCCGTCATTCGCCGTTCCCGCGTCCGCGTAGACGCCGGTATCATCGACGATCACGTGGACCGCAGTTTCCGCCTTGATGTAACCGCCTGGCGCATCCGTCTCAATGAGGTAGTATTCGCCCGCCACAAGGATATGCCCTGTCGTGGGGAAAATGCCGCCGCCTTCAAGATTCAGCACGCCGGTGATACTCGCTGTTGTCAGGCTGTCGTAGGGAGACGCATTTTCTTTCACCGTCACGGTTCCGTTGTCCACTGTAACGTCATCAGCTTTGTACAGAGCGAACTCCGCGCCATTCAACGGCGTTCCCGTTTCATCCACCTTCTGCACGAGCAGACGGTTCTGAACGTTCGTCACGTACAGGTTCATCGAGAAGACACGGTCCAGCGGATAAGCCGCGTTCTCCGAATCGATTCGATGCGTGTTGTACTGATTGGCTTCTGCCAACGTGTTTGCCTCACTATAGTAGTACGCGATCGTGTACTTTGCGTTAGCCTCGCTTCCTGTGAAGTGGTAATACGTCTTGATGTCGCCCGGCAAATTGGAGACCTCCACCTGATACGCGCCGCTGCTGGCCACATGGAATTCATAGGGATTTGCCTGCGCCGCAGCGAGGACACTCTCCCACTTGTTGTCCTTCGCCACGGTCCATCCGTTGAGCGGATCACCGGAGACCGGAAGCCAGGTGCCGTCATTCTGCTTCTGAAACACCACCGCAAAGAGAACCGGGTTGGTTTCCTCTTTCAAGTCGACCAAAGCCCACTTCTCCCAGTTGCCATTGTTGTTTTGTAACAACTGGATCTCGTTCGGCAGCGTGGTGGTGACCTTCGCCATGGCGTAGGCTCCCTCGTCCCAGATGCTGTTCGAGAGGAGAAGCACTTCGTCTGCAGCCGTGTCAGCAGCCGCCTTATAGAAGTACAGCTCGATATCGCCGGGGGAACGATAGCCGGGAAGATCATTTCTTTCCCGCAGGATCAGCGCGGTTTCCCCGTCCTTTTTCCCTTTTCCGTAGTGTTCATACAGATACTGGAGCGTGATGGGGTATTCCTTTCCGCTCCCGTCTTCTCTGACAAAAACGAATCGTCCGTTCGCATCCGTTGTGCCGGTGGCGATGGGGACTGCGTCCGGCTTATCCTTGTCGGTCACCGAGTACAGCTCAAATGTCGCGCCCTCCACGGGGTTGCCGAGCTGGTCGACCTTGATGAGGTTGCTCTCCGGGATGGTGACGAGGTTGTACTTTAAGTACATGTTCGAGTCGGTATTGCCGCGCTCGAGATAGAAGAAGTCCAGCGTGTGGTAGGTGTCGTCCGGGAAAATATAATAAGTCTCGCCGTCCTTGGTTTTCTCTTCCCAGTCGACCTGTTTTTTGGCGTCATTAAACTGCTCGTGCAGCGTAGTCTCGTACGCGCCAAAGCGAGTACCATGCGTACTGGCGCTGGAGATCTCAATCTCGCCCGTGGAGAAATTGATTGTAACCTTCACTGCGTCGTGAATACCACCGAGGTCGGCAACGAGGACGCCGTCGATGAAGATCCACACGTCGTCGTCGCCGGAGAACTCGTACGTAACGGGATCGGCATCGGTCTGAACAGTTGTATCCGCCACATGCCCGCCGTACTGCTGAACGAAGCGCGTCTGCATATGCACGCCGAAGTAGTGGTTGATCACGCTGTTGGTCGAGTTCATTACGGCAGGATAATTCTCCCCATCGTTATGAGAAAGATTCTCATCCCAGTTAAGCTGCGCGTTTGGAAAGATTCCGCTCACATAACTCGTTTCAGAATATGTGCTCGTATCATGTGCACTGTTGAACGGGAAGAACTGACCGTTGTTGGACATGCCGCCCGCTCTGACGCCCGGGCGACTATACAACACGAAATTGAGGCCGTCGATCACAAGGCCGCCGCTGCTTCCTTGAAGCTGCTGTTTTTGCTGCTCGTTCATTCCGTCCACGAGCGAAGCGAAATTCTGCCGGCTGTCGTAATAATAGTAGCCGTCGTTGTCGATCTGCAGGAGGCCGCCCACGTTGGTGAACGAAGCCTTGCCGGCCTGCGCGGAATCCGGATCGAACAGATAGGCAAGGGATTCCGTGCGATTACGCCCTTCCAATGAATTGCTATTATAGCCCGTGGCAGTATTCGTTAACGCATTGTCTGTCAACCATCTGTTCGCACTGTCCAACGCCAGCGTCGGGAAGCCTTCGTCGTTGAGCGTAGGGCTTACAATTCCAATGATTGGGCCGTTACCCCAGCCAGACCAGCCATTCCAATAGCCGCCATTGTTGTAATCACCATAGTCGCCCGTTGGTATGCTGCCCGTTCTTGCTGCGATATTTTTGGATTGGATGATATAAGGCGCGTCCAACGACGCGCTTTCGCGAGCCCCGATCCCATCCATTCCGGAACCAAACAGCAGCATATGACCTTTGTTGATGCCGCTCGTGTGGATGAGGTTGCTTGATGCGCCATCCCACCATTGAATTTTACCAGAATTATCATAATAATAATAATAACCGGGTTGGTCGTAGGGATTTGACTGATCACTCGCACTCTGCGTCGTCAGCCAGTAGTCGAAGACGTCGATGGTGGTGCCGTTGATGTTCTGCGGGGTGGTGACGGTGGCGGGGGCAGGATTCGCATACGTCGTCGCGCCGCCGGTTTCGAGGCGGACGGTGAGGGCGGGGGCGGTTTCGGCGAGGGTATAGCCCTCGGCGAGAGCCGCCATGGCGGTGGAGCCGGTGAGCGTCCACGTGAGGGCGACCGTTTCCGTCGCGCCGTCCACGGTCGCGGTGACCGCCTGCGGCAGAAGGGTGTCCCTGATCTTAGCCCAGACGTCGTCCGTCAGCTCGGACACGCCCGCGAGGCCAAGCACCCACGCGTCGCCGTCCTGCTGCAGCAAGCCGTCGGGATCGTCCCACGTCCACGCGGTGACAGACTTGTCCGCCTCCACGGGATGGCCGTCCGCATCGGGATCCGCCGCGCCGTCCGTATCCGGGACCGCCGCGCCGTCCGTATCCGGGTCCGCCGCGCCGTCCGCATCGGGATCCGCCGCGCCGTCCGCATCGGGATCCGCCGCGCCGTCCGCATCGGGGTCCGCCGCGCCGTCCGCATCGGGGTCCGCCGCGTCAGACGAAGACGGGACCGCCGCGCCGTCCGCATCGGGGTCCGCCGCGCCAGACAAATCGAGGTCTGTCGCGTCAGACGAAGATGAGACCGTCGTGTCAGACGAAGACGACACAGGCGCCGCGTCCTCCGCAAAGGGCGCGGACCACATCGGCACCGTCATGCAGACTGCAAGCGTTACACTCAGCAACTTTTTCAACACGTCTTTTCGCTTGCTCAAGTTCTGGTTCCTCCTCTATCACAAACTTCAGCGCGACAAAACCCCGCGCATATGCAAAATGACGTTACAATTTATACGCTTAGTTTAAGCTATCACTCTATACTGCCCGAAATCAAGGGAAAAAAGGGAATAATAAACACCGAATTTGGCATAAAATTCTCCAATCACGACAAGAAGAAAACGATTGTGCAAGCTTGGCGCTAAAAGGACAAATTCTCAACAGCGGCTTTTTTCCAGTTTTCGCGGCGTCTCTTGCATGTAACAGTATTTATATACAAAAAAACGCATATATACGAGACAGCCCGGCGAGGGGGGCGACGCGGGCGCGCTCAGCGCTGAGCGCGCATGAGGTAGGCGTACTCGGCGAAGTCCTGCTCGATCATCGTGCGGCCCATTTTGAGGTTTTCGTTGCGCACGGCGTCGAGGAGGAGGGGCATCGTGACGGGCGAGCCGTCGCGCGCGGCGCGGAACGCGGCGTTGAGCGCGGCGTTCTTGATGCTGCCGCCGGAGAGTTCGAACTGACGGGCAAGGTATTCGAAGTCGATGCCGCTGACGGGCGTCTCGGGCGCGAAGCAGGCGCGCCAGAGCTCGCGGCGGATCTCGCGCGAGGGCATCTGGAACTCGATCATGTACCGGATGCGGCGCATGAAGGCCTCGTCGATGTTCTTTTTATAATTGCTGGCGAGCAGGACGATGCCCTCGTACTGCTCGATGCGCTGCAAAATATAGCTGACCTCGGTGTTGGCGTACTTGTCCTTGGCGTCGTTGACCTCGCTGCGCTTGCCGAAGATGGAGTCGGCCTCGTCGAAAAAGAGGATGACGTTCGATTTCTCGGCGGTGTCGAAGATGATCTCGAGGCGTTTTTCCGTCTCGCCGATGTACTTGTCGACGACCTGCGAGAGGTTGATCTGATACAGCGGGAGGCCGATCATGCCGGAGAGCACGTGCGCGGCCATCGTCTTGCCGGTGCCGGGCGGGCCGACCATCAAAAGCGAGACGTTGCGGCCGTAGGGGTAGCGCGCGTCGAGGCCCCATTCGTCGTAGACCTTGTGGCGGTACTGCACGTGGGCGCAGACGCTGAGCAGCGTTTCCTTTTGATCGGGGGGCAGCTTGAGGTCGTCGAGCGTGAGTTTTGTCTCGACGCGGCGGATGCTGCCCTGCGCGGGCTGCGGCAGCACGGCGGAGCACGCGCCGGCGAGGGCGCGGGGGCCGCGCGAATCGGGCGGCAGGTGCGCGAGGCGCTGTGTGACGCTGCGGATCTGCCCGGCGTCGAGCAGATAGCGCGAGCCGGCGTCGGCGGCGTCGAAGGCATCGCCGAGGCCGCTTTGCGCGGCGTAGCCCGACCACAGCGCGATGCGCTGGACGCGGTTGAACGCGGGAAGCTCGACGCGCTCGATGTAGTCCCAGCCGGGCAGCTGCGGGATCAGCTCGACGCCGGGGTCGCAGCAGAACACGACGGGGACGCCCGCGCGCGCGAGGCTTTTCAGCGGGCGGAGGCACTGGCGGAGGGCCGCGCCGAAGCCGTCGCGCTCGGCCCGCTCGAGCGTGAAGCCGGACAGGCAGACGGCGGCGGCGTTCAGCACGGCCTCGCGCGCGAGCAGCACGGCGCACTTTTCGCGCCCG
Source organism: uncultured Ruthenibacterium sp. (assembly GCA_944388415.1). Lineage (GTDB taxonomy): Bacteria > Bacillota > Clostridia > Oscillospirales > Ruminococcaceae > Ruthenibacterium. The sequence continues at coordinate 38,169 of CALXIU010000231.1, forward strand.
GCGCGCGTGTCGTCGAGCAGGGGGCCGGCGTCCGCCGTGACGAGCGCGCGGCCCGCTTGGGCCGCGGCGTGGCGGGCCAGCAGGCGGCGTCCTCGCCCGGCGGGGGCGATGATCTGCGCCGAACGGCCCTCGCGGAACACATCTGTGAGCGCGGCGAGCGCCGGTTCCCCGGTGAACAGCGGTTGCAGCGCGTCACCCGGCCGCGTGACGCGCACGCACGCTTCGCGTAGGCGCTCGTCGGGGCGGTCGTCGCCGCACAGCCAGCCGACGAGGCGCTCGTCCGCGATGCACGCGCGGCGGAAGAACGGGACAAGGGGGTCGCCCGGCGTGGCGAACACAAAGCCCAGCCGCTCGTAGCAGCCGCGCTGCTCGCCGTACGGGATCAGCTCGGGGTAAAACGCCGCCGCCGTCTCGACCGTGGCGTCCGCGGGGTCGACGGCGTCGTCCGGCTCGAGGTATGCCGTGAGCGCCAGCAGCGCGACGTCGCGGCCGACGTCGCCGCAGAAGTCAAACAGGCGGCGCAAACGGCCGTTGCCGACCGCGTCCACGAGCGCGTTGAACGCCGGGTCGCTGTCGGAGGGCAATCTTTTTTGGGCCAGCTCGCCCGAGACGAACCGCGTCAGTTGTAACAGGGCATCCATTTCCTCACACTTCTCTCCGGCACTCCCGTCAGGCGGGGCGCCACAATTTTTTCGCTTTGCAGACTTTTGCTCAAAGCATGATGTTCAGGGGGCCTTGTCCGGCAGCCCCGGGGGCGGGAGCGGGCACGGGGTTCGCTTCACTCTCCTTTTTGGCGGCTTTCTCCGCGAGCGGGGTCTGACAGACGGGAGGCGCGCTTTTTATGCCGGCTTCTGCGCCTGATTGGCCGGGGCAAAGCGCGTCAGGCGGCGCAGTCACGCCTTCTGCTGCGCTTGTTTTTGTTCTCTCGCTTTCTTCTTTTCCTTTGTTTCCATAGCTTCATATACGCCCGCGGTTTCAATATGTTTTGAATAGAAAAATGAGTCGCCTGCCTCGATATAATCTCTGCCTCCTTCGATGCGTCGACGGGAATAATAGTTGTCGCCCTCCACCACCCCGTCAAGCAGCGCGTCCGCACGTTTGTCGCCCAAAACGATCCTGGCTCTGCTGAACATCGTCTTCGATTCCCACTTCGCCTTGCGTTGTTCGTCTGTTTGGCAGTCCTTAAACATGCGTTCGACCTCGGATTTCTTTTCCGGCGCCACTTGATCCGGCTTCGGGAACGGAGCGACCCGGTCCAAAACCTCCTGAGTTTTCCGCTTCAGCAGCGCGCCTCTGCCTGTGTTCATAAAGTCCTGATGCGTCTGATCGTTCCAGCCGGAGTCGTCCTCGATGAACACCGTGCTCTCCTTGTTTTTCATCTCCGATCGGAACGCTTTTTGCAGGTCGTGCAAGCGCGCGAGGAAGGCATCGATCTCCTCTTCGGTGATGAGGTCGCTCAGCGCATAGCGCGCGGTGGCGTCGTCCAAATCGAGAATGTTTTGGGCAAGCTGCTTGTCGATGTGCGGCAGTGTGATCTTTCCGTACTGGACGACATCCGCCGTATGGTTCATGCCGTGGCGGGCGCCGCCGAATTTCTTATCCGCCTCTTTCTGACGATCCAGCACGACCGCGCCGAAGGAATAATCGTTGTCGATGCCCTGCACGCTGGTCGCCATGCCGTTATCATCCGTTTCCACAAAGAAGTTTTCGCCATGACGGTCCTGAAGGCCGCACAGATTGTCGAGCACCTGCAGCGACGACAGCATTTTTTGCAGCTTCGGGTCGCTGCCCATTTCCTTTACTCCCGCGTAAAAATCGCCCATAGAAGCATCTTTAACATCCTTTTTCTTGAAATACTCCTCTGCCTGTTGTTGCGCGTACTCAGTTGAGATCGTCATTGCCGATTTTCCCCGCGCGCCCGCCATCAGGTTGCCGGTCATCTCGCGGCCCTTGCTGTCGATGATGCGCGCCGTCTGCGATTTGGCGATCAGGTTTCCAACGCCCAAAAGCTCGGCGACACGGCTGACCGCGACATTGCGGCGTGAGACATTGTACGTACCTTTGCCGAAAATCCCTCGCGTGTGCTGTTGATGCGTCACATTGTCGAGCGTCACGCCCCAGCCCCTGACGCGGCTTTTGTTTTCGTCCTGCATCGCTTTGCAGAAAGCCGTGACTTCCTCTGCAACGCTGTCCGACTTCACCTCTTTGAGCAGTGCGTCGCCCTGGGGGATCTCGTCAACGTTATACTCCTTTCCCTCGATGTACTCTTTTGCCGCGACGCTCAACTTCATCTTTTTGGCGACGGCGGGCGCGCGCATCCGCAACGTATCTTTCAAATCGAGTTGCTGCGCGCTATACAAACTATTCACGCCTTCTTCTTTCGTTCCGCTCCGGAACGCGTCCGCGTGCTTTGTCGACAGCGTCTCCTCCTCCTTGAAGAATCCCGCCTTGCCCAGCTTGTAGACGGTGCTGGACTGGCCGCCTGTCGTTTCGAGCGAATCGAGGCTGTCGACATGGATCTCAAGCATACGGCTGCGTTCCCGGACTTTATTCCACGTCATTTCCGACAGCTCGTTGTCGGGGATCATGTCGATCTGGTCGAGCGTCGCGCGGATGCCGGGGAGGTCCTTTTCGGCGAGCTCCTGAATCAGCCCTACCTTTTTCTGCCGCGCCAGACCCGCTTCGGTGCGCGCCGTGCGCGCGTTGTACTTCTGGCACGCGGCGGCCAGACGCGCGCACGCGGCCAGCCCCTTGATCAGGTTCTCGCGCGCCTCTTTGCGCGTCGGACCGACGGGGCCCTTCATCAAATCGACGGCCGTCTGCGTCGCGTCGACGACGGCTTTGAACTTGTCCGAATCGCCTCCGATGCCGAGGTATCCCTTCAGGCCGCCCTTCTTGGCTCCGCGCAGATCTCTGAGCGATTCTTCCAGCGTCGATTCCCGATACGGAGCGTTGTCCATATCGACGATCTCCGCGTCTTCCTGCTCGGTGTCGGGCCCGGTGTCCATCATGTCGACGATCTCCGCGTCGGCCTGCTCGTCGTGTGCGTCGGCCTGCGGCGCTGTGTTGCGCGCCGCGAATCTTCTCTGCGCCTCCTGCGCCAGAGCCCCCTGCATGTTCCACGCCTGCTGCGAGACGCTGTACGGCGTCTGTGTATTCTTCTTTTTGAACTCTCCGCCCATAAAAAATACTCCTTTCTGTTGATTCCGGGGGCGCTCAGCCCGCCTGTTTGTCGCCTCGCGGCCTGCCGCCGGCTTCTTCGATGCCGCTGCCGCCGGGGTCCGGTTTTCTGTTTCTGTTGGAGAGACTGCCGAGTCCCATATCTTGTCCTCCTTTTCGCCGCGAAGGGTGGATTTTGTGTGTCGCGGTGGATTTTATGGTGCGAATCCTGTATAATAAACTCGAAACGAGCGGCGCGCGCCGCCGCATCGGGAGGGATGCTCAGGTGGAAGAGATCACACAACGCCTGGACGCGCTGGCGCTGCTGTGCCGGAAATACGGCCTGCCGGACGACGGGCTGCTGCGCGACGCGGAGGAGCTGCGCGGCTACCACGCGCGCGCGGCGATCCTGGGCGGGTTCAACGCGGGCAAGAGCTCGCTGCTGAACGCGCTGGCGGGCGCGTACGTGACGCGCGTATCGCTGTGCGACGAGACGAGCGCTCCGCTTGAACTGTTCTTCGGCACGCGCGGCGTGCAGATCGTGCGCGACGAGAGCGTCACGCGCTCGGACCCGTCGGCGCTGCGCGCGGGCGGGCGCGAGATGGAAGAGGCGCTCATGGCGCGCGCGGCGCTGCCGCTGCCCGCGCTGCGGGAGCTGGAGGGCGTGAGCCTGCTGGACACGCCGCCTCTGGCGGGCGCGCGCGCGGCGGACAACCCCCTGCTGGCGCAGCTGGTGCGCGGCGCGGACGCGTACATCCTTGTGGCGGGCGCGGACGCGCCGGTGGTGACGGAGAGCGTCTCCGCCGTGCTGAGCGGCCTGCCGCTTTCGGAAAAGCCGGTGCTGGCGGTGCTGACGAAGTGCGATCAGTTCAGCCCGGGCGACGCGCGGGCCATCGCGGCGTATTTGCAGGAGAGCCTGCGCGAGCAGCTGGGCCTGCCGAAGCTGACGGTGTGCCGCGTGAGCTGCGGCGAAGACCCGGACGTCGCGCCCGTGCGCGACTTCCTGCGGCAGCTGCAAGTGCGCAGCGCGGCGCTGGCGCGCGGCGAGGCGGAGAGGCGTCTGGCGCGCGGGGCGGAACCGCTGACGCGGTATCTGCGCGAGCGCGTGGAGAGCAGCCGTCTGCTGGCTCCGGAGCTGGAGCGCAAGGCGGACGCGCTGCACGAGAAGCTGGAGCGCCTGCACGGCGCGGTAGACGCGCTGAACGACCGCACGCGCGCGCTGGCGATGGACGCGGCCGAGCAGGCCGCGGCGGACTGCCGCGAGAAATTGCAGCCGCTGACCGCGCCGCTGGCGTATCTGTCGCTGACGGGCCAGAACGCGGCGGTGTACGCGGACGGCGCGCTGCGCAGCCTTCTTCGCGGCGAGGCCCGGAGCCGTCTTGCGCCGGTGCTGAACGCATATGAGAAGAATCTGCGGCGGCTGTCGAGCCTATACGCGCCGGACATGCCGGCGGACGGCGCGCTGGACGCCGAGGCGTTCGCGGAGGCGGCGTTCCCCGGCACGGCGGAGGCGCTGGACATCGCCGGTTCGGACGAGCGCGACATTCTGGCC
>CALXIU010000232.1 GCA_944388415.1 uncultured Ruthenibacterium sp.
GATGGGCCCCTGCATGCGGCACGGGCCGCACCACGTCGCCCAGAAATCCACCAGCACCGGCTCCTTCGAGCTCAGCACCTCCGCGCTGAAATTCGCACTCGTAAACTGTTTCGCCATGATCGCGTCAACTCCCTTTCTTTTTCTACAAACTCATGGTAACATAAAAACACCGCGTTGTCACGGGGTTTGCGTGTTCCGATCTTCTGGATACAGTATACCCCATCCCGCGCGCGAATTCTGTGACTGCGTCACAGAGCGGGAAAAACTTTTTCTGCTATACTTGATACATCATCAGAGAAGGAGAACCGTGCATGGAATATTTCATCACATTTCTCGAGGGCCTCGTCACGTTCATCTCACCGTGCCTGCTGCCGATGCTGCCCATTTACCTGTCGTATCTCGCGGGCGGTTCTGTCAGCGAGAACCGCGCCGGCGCGCTGTGCAACGCGGCCGGGTTCGTGCTGGGATTCTCCGCGACGTTCATCGCGCTCGGCGCGCTGGCCGGCACGCTCGGCGCGGCGCTCCAACGCCACCAGACGGCGGTCAACATCGTCACGGGCCTCATCGTCATGGCGTTCGGCCTCAGCTTTCTCGGCGTGATCCCGCTGAATTTTCTGCGCGGCTTCGGCGCGCGCGGGACGCAGCGCACGGGTTTTGTGCCGTCCATCGTGTTCGGCATGGTGTTCTCCGTCGGCTGGACGCCGTGCGTCGGCGCATTCCTCGGCTCAGCGCTGATGCTCGCGTCACAGCAGGGCTCGGCCGTCAAGGGCGTACTGCTTTTGCTTTGCTATTCGCTCGGCCTCGGCGTGCCGTTCCTGCTCAGCGCGCTGCTGCTCGATCAGCTCCAGGGTGCGTTCAATTGGATCAAACGCCATTATCGTGCCATCAACATCGCGTGCGGCTGCCTGCTGATCGCCGTCGGCGCTGCCATGATGACAGGCATGCTCGGCGCGCTGCTCGGCGCGCTCGCGGCGTGACGGAAGGAAAGGGAGGTCACAATGGATCCGAAGAAAAAATCGCTGTTGATCACACTCGCGCTTGTGCTCGTCCTCGCTGTGGGCGCGGTGCTGTACAAAATGTTCGGGCAGGGCGGGGCGGGCCTCGCTATCTACGAACAGTCCGCGTCGTCGTTTTCCTCGCCGGAGGCCGCGTCCGCCTCGTCCGCGCCGAAGAACTCCTCATCGGAGGCGCAGGCCGTCGCCGCGCCGGACTTCACCGTCTATGACGGCGAGGGCCAGCCCGTGACGCTGTCGTCGCTGCTGGATCGTCCGGCCATCGTCAACTTCTGGGCCAGCACGTGCCCGCCGTGCCGTCAGGAGATGCCGGATTTCCAATCCGCCTATGAGGAGTACGGCGACCGCATCGCCTTCGTGATGGTGGACGGCGTCGGCAGCATGCTGAACGAGACGCAGGAGGCCGGGGCGCAGTACGTCGCCGAACAGGGCTTCACGTTCCCGGTCTACTTTGACAACGACCGCGACGCCGTCACGCAGTACGGCATCACGGCGTTCCCCACGACGTACTTCATCGGGGCGGACGGCACGGTCGTTGCGGGCGCGCGGGGCATGCTCGACGCCGAGACGCTCGAGCAGGGGATCTCGATGATCCTGCCCGAGGAATGAAATTTTCGAACTGTCAAGAGTGAATTTACCCAAATAAAGCGGCCGCCAGTTGGAGGTTCGGTCGAAAAGATCCCGGCGGAATTGACTTTGCCCGGCGCGTATGTTATGTTCAAAAAAGAGAATGACGGGGCGGGAATGCAGGCGCTGACCGAAGCGGCTGCCGCAGATGCGGCGGCGGCCGGTTGGCGCCCTTTCTGTCTCATACCACCATCCGCGACAGGGAGAGCGATTGTATGACGATCTTGCAGGGACAGGGCGTTTCACAGGGCATTGAGCGAGGTGCGATATTCTTTTACCGCCGCAGCGAGCCGTCCATTGTCCGCGAAACGGCGGAAGACGCTGTGGCGGAGCGCGCAAGGCTTGAGGCTGCACGCTCCAAGTCGGTGCGCCAGCTCGAAGAGATGGCGGAAAAAGCGCGCGCCGAAGCGGGAGAGGCGGCCGCGGCATTGTTTGAAACGCACGCGATGCTGATCGATGATGACGATTTCCTCCGCGTGATGACGGATCAGATTGAATCGGGCGCCAGCGCCGAGTATGCAGTACGGCAGGCGGGCGATCATTTTGCCGGAATGCTCGCCGCGATGGACGACGCGTACATGCGTGCCCGCGCCGCCGACATTCTGGATATCACACAGCGCATCGTGAACAATCTGATGGGCGTGTCTGACGGCGGCATTGCGGCTGACGGCCCGGTCATCCTCGCCGCGGACGATCTCGCTCCGTCCGAGACGATCCAACTCGACAAATCCATGATCCTTGCGATCGCAACAAGAGGCGGTTCCGCCAGCAGTCACACGGCCATTTTGTCGCGCACGATGGGCATCCCCGCCGTGTGCGGCTTGGGCGAACAGCTCAGTGAGGACCTGCATGGCTGCGAGGCGTACATTGACGGCGATGAGGGCCGTCTCGTGCTTGACCCGGATGAGGAGACGCTTGCCGAACTGGAATACCGCTATCAGCTTCAACAGGAGCAGCGCGAGAGCATGCGCAGCCTGGTCGGCCGCGAGGACGTGACGCTCGACGGCCACCGCGTCATGCTGTACTGCAACATCGCGTCGCCGGAGGACGTCGGCGCGGTGCTCGCGAACGACGGCCGCGGCATCGGGCTGTTCCGCTCGGAATTTTTGTTCCTCGCCGCCGACGATTATCCGACCGAGGAAGAGCAGTTCCGCGCCTACAGCGAGGTGGCGCGCGCGATGGACGGCAAGCGCGTCATCATCCGAACGCTCGACATCGGGGCCGACAAGCAGATCGGGTATTTCGGGCTCGCCAAAGAGGAGAATCCCGCGATGGGACTGCGCGCCGTGCGCATCTGCCTGACGCGCCCTGAGATCTTCCGCATGCAGCTGCGCGCGCTGTACCGCGCCACGGCGTACGGCCGCGTTGCGATCATGTTCCCGATGATCGCAAGCGTCTGGGAGGTCGAAGAATGCCGCCGTATGTGCCGGGAGGTGATGAACGAGCTGGAGGCCGAGGGGACTCCGTTCAACCCGGAGACAGAGATCGGCATCATGATCGAGACGCCCGCCGCCGTGCGCAGTGCGGGCCGGCTCGCGCCGCCGGGCGGTCTCTTTTC
>CALXIU010000233.1 GCA_944388415.1 uncultured Ruthenibacterium sp.
TGCGGATGAAGGGACTTGAACCCATATGGAGTTGCCCCCACTAGAACCTGAATCTAGCGCGTCTGCCAATTCCGCCACATCCGCATGTTCTGTACCGGTATCCCGGCGACGTGTATTATCTTACCACGCGGATCGCGTTTTGTCAACACTTTTCCGGATAAAATTTATTTTTCTTCCGCGTCAGTCCCGCCGGGCAGAAAATCGCGCACGCGGACGCCGCCGCCCAGCAGCATCAGCGCGAGGTACACCGCGCTCAGCACCGCGCCGCCGAGGCAGACGCCCAGCGGGCGCGACGGCACGGCGCACAGAAGCGGGGCGGCGGCGCGCGCGGCCAAAGCGCCGCTCACGGCGCACAGCGCGGGCAGCGCGGCCCACGAAAGCAGCTCAAAGCGCACGCCCGTCGCCCGCAGCAGCGCGCCCAGGTTCAGAAGGCTGGTCAGAAGGTTGCTCGTCAGCATCACGAACAGAAACCCCTTCATGCCGAAGCGCGGCAGGAGAAGCAAAATCAGCGCGATGCGCACGGCGGAGTCGAGCGTCGTGTACCGGAACGTCGCCGCCTGCAGGTCCATCCCTTTCAGCATCCCGTCCACCATGCTCTCAAGGTACATCAAAGGCATCAGCGGCCCCAGCACGGAGATGTAAAACCCGATCTCGCGGCTCTGGTAGAGAATCTCGCCGATGTCGTACGCGTACGCCGTGAACAGCCCGCCCGCGAGCACCGAGATGGACAGCGTGATGCGCAGCGTGCGCCGCGTCAGCGCCGCGAGGCGCTCTTTGTCGCCGCGCACGTGGGCGCGCGTGATCTCCGGCATCAGCAGCGTCGACAGCGTGTTCAGAAACGAGAACGGGAAGAACAGCACCGGCAGCGCCATCCCCTTGAGCGCGCCATACTGCTCCAGCGCCGCGTCGCGGCTCAAAAGAAACGACGCGAGGCACGAGGGCACGAGAATGTTCTCCACCGTGTGCAGCGCGCTGGTGACGTACTGGCTGGCCGCGATGGGAACGAGCAGCTTCAGCACGCGGCGCGTCGCCACGGCCGCGCCGCCCGGCGGCGCGGCGCGCATCCGCCGCCGCCAGCTCAGCGCCATGTACGCCCAGCTCGCGGCCTCGCTGACGGTGTTCCCAAGCACCACCGCGGCGCACGCGGGCGCCACGTCGCCCGGCGGGATGCGCGTCAGCAAAAGCGCCACAAAGCCGATGCGCATCATCTGCTCGAAGATCTGCGCCCGCGCGTTCGGCCCCACCTCGCGAAGCGCGAGGAAGCACCCGCGCAGCACGGCGCTCACCGCCATGAACGGCAGGCTCGGCGCGAGGATGCGCAGCGGCAGCGCCGCGCGCGCGTCCTGCACGAACACGCCCGCCGCGATCTCCGCGCCAAAAAACAGCGCGGCCGCGCCCAGAAGGCTCAGCGCGGCTCCCAACAGGGCAACGCGCTTCGCGCACGCGCGCAGTCGCGTCAGCTCGCCGCGCGCCGCAAGGCCGGACACCACGCGCGCCGACACCGCGGGCAGGCCCGCTGTCGCCAGCGTCACGAACAGGCCGTAGACCGTCATGATCAGCTGATACAGCCCCATGCCGCCCGCGCCGATGCGCGCGGCGACGTACACGCGGAACACCATCCCGGCGGCGCGCAGCAAAAGCCCCGTCGCCGTCAGAAGCGCCGCGTTTTTCAGGTAACTCTTTCCACGCATCCGGCCAGCCTCCCTCACGCACAGTATATGGCGCGGCCGGCGCGGATATGAAAAGCGCCCCGCTTCCGAAGAAGCGGGGCGCGGTCATTCTGATTTTCACGGCATGGCCCGGCGCGGCAGCAGCGCGGGCTCCAGCCGCATCACGGGCTGGCGGAACGTCTCCATCGTGGAGCAGTATTTGTCGAACATCACGATCACATACGACTCCGGGTATTTCGGCGGAACGATCGTCAGCGGCCACATGTGGCGCAAAATGATGTCGCGCTCCACCTCCGTCAGCGAGAACGCCTTCTCGGCGTTTTCCAGCGCCTTGCGCGGATGCTCGAAGCCGTGCAGCCGCTCGCCCTTCCGGCGGCGGTAGAAATGCCAGTCGTACAAAAACAGGTCGTGCAGCAGCCCGCCGCGCGCCGCCGCGCGCGCGTTGAGGCCGTGCTCGCGGCAGAACAGATAGCTCAGGTACGACACATTCACGCTGTGCTCGAGGCAGCTCGTCGTGCCGTGCTGCACGTACTCGCGCATCGTGCCCACGACGGGAGTTTCCAGAATGTCCCGCACAAGGGCGAGGTATTCCTCGTCCTCGGGGACGGCGATTTCACAGACGTCGGTCAGCTTTCTGCGGATCATGTGCACACTCCTCACTGCCGGAAGGCAAACTCAGAATACGTGTCGTCCTCTTTGCGGCGCAGCGCCGCGCGCATACTCAAAAAGAAATCCGTCAGATAGCCGAGCACCAGCGCCGCGGCAACGGCTCCCGCCGCAGGAGGCGGCAGCAGATGCGCAGCCGCGAAAATGCCCCGGTGCAAAAACGTGAACATCAGCACCGCGATCACGCCCCAGCCGAGCGTGCTCTCGAGGCACAGGATGCCGCGGTAGTTGAACGGTTTTTTGCTGTAGTCCCACCACAGCGCGCCGAACACGCGCAGCATCACGACGCCCGTCAGGTATTCAAACAGCGTGGCGATGATGCAGCCTGCGAAATACAGCATCACGAGATTGTGCGAAAACGGCTTGAGGATGATATATCCCAGCATGCCGCCCACGCCGTAGATGACGCAGAACGGGCTGTGTACGAAGCCGCGGTTTTCCCACGCGCCTTTCTCGCGGCGGATCACGATGCACTCCATCACCCAGCCGAGAAAGCTGTACAGGAAAAACGCAACGGTCGCGTAGGCAATTCCGGACTGGTGGTAATACCCGGCCAGTTCATTCCATGTGAAGTTCATACGGATCCTCTCTTTCTCTTCCCACAGTATATCCAAAAATCAAGGCTCTGACAAGCGGCGGCAGCCCATTTCAGCATCCTGCATGGAAGCGGGGCGCGGCTTGACACTTTTGCTGTGCGCTTCTATAATGTAGCTGTTGCACAAGCCTTGTACAACCCTGTCACACATAGAACGACACACACAGGAGAAGGGATTCAATCATGAGCGAAAATTGTACGCACAACTGTGAGACGTGCGGCCAGAACTGCGCGTCCCGCACGGCGGCGCGCACGGACTTCCACGAGCCGCCGCACGAATTGAGCCGCATCAAGAAGATCATCGGCGTCGTCTCGGGCAAGGGCGGCGTCGGCAAGAGCATGACAAGCGCGATGCTCGCGGTGCTGTTGAACCGCCGCGGCTACAAGACGGCCGTGCTGGACGCCGACATCACCGGCCCGTCCATCCCGAAGCTGTTCGGTATCCATGACCGCGCCCGCGCCGACGACATCGGCTGCTATCCGGCCGTCACGCGCACGGGCATCGACGTGATGAGCGTCAACCTGATGCTCGAGCACGAGACCGACCCCGTCATCTGGCGCGGCCCCGTCATCGCGGGCGCCGTGAAGCAGTTCTGGCAGGAGGTCATCTGGAAGGACGTCGACTTCATGTTCGTGGACATGCCTCCGGGAACGGGCGACGTGCCCCTGACGGTGTTCCAGACCATGCCCATCGACGGCATCATCGTCGTGGCCAGCCCGCAGGAGCTCGTCAGCCTGATCGTTGAGAAGGCCGTCAACATGGCGCGCATGATGAACATTCCCGTGCTGGGCGTCGTCGAGAATATGAGCTACGCCGTCTGCCCCGACTGCGGCAAGAAAATTTACGTCTTCGGCGAGAGCCACGTCGACGAGACGGCCGCGCGCTTCGGCCTGCCCGTGCTCGCGAAGTGCCCCATCGACCCCGAACTCGCGCATCAGGCCGACCTCGGCGTGATCGAGTCGTTTGAGTCCGACTGCCTCGACAAAGCGGCCGACACCGTGGAGGCGCTGCTGAAATGAGCAAGGAAGTTCCGATGAAGAAACTCGTGTCCGAATTCAAGGCGTTCGCCCTCAAGGGCAACGTCGTCAGCATGGCGGTCGGCGTCGTCGTCGGCTCGTCGTTCACGGCCATCGTCAACAGCATGGTGCAGGACATCATCACGCCGCTCATCTCCATCGTCGGCGGCGGCTTCGACTTCGCGGGCTGGACGGTGAGCGTCGGCGGCGCGCCCGTCGCGATCGGCAATTTCATCAACGCCATCGTGTCGTTCCTGATCGTCTCCGTCAGCATGTTCCTCGTCGTCAAGGCGATGAGCGCCGCGCTCGCGCGGTTCCACGCCGAGGAGAAGAAGGAGGAGGAGAAAAAGCCCCCCGAACCTTCCAACGAGGAGAAGCTCCTCACCGAGATCCGCGACCTTCTGCGCGAGCAGACCAAGGCGTAAACGCAAAAAAATACAAGGGCGCTTTCCCGTCTGCGGGAAAGCGCCCTCGTTTTTTGCCGTCTTACAGGTCGAACAAAAGCTCGCAGTAGTCCGGGAACGGCCAGTACGTCTGCGGCACCTGCATCTCCAGCTCGTCGGCGGCGGCGCGCAGCGCGGCCATCTCGCGGTGCGCCAGCTCGTGGCTCTTCTGCGCGCGCACGGCCTCGCCGATGTGCGCGCTGTCCAGCTCCGCCAGCGCGCGGCGCAGCGCCTCCATCGCGCCCACCGTGCGGTCGATGGACACGCACAGCTTCTCCACGCTCGCCTTCGCGGACGCGCACGCGCAGCCGTTCTGCTCCACCAGCGCCTCGGCCTTGCCGACGCGCGCCAGGTACTCGTAGCTCGCGGGCAGGATGCTGCGGCCCACCATCGCAAGCATCGTCGACGCGTCGATGTGGATGTGCTTGGCGTACGTCTCCAGCAAAATCTCGCAGCGCGACCGGCACTCGGCCTCCGTGAACACCTTCGTGCGGGCGAACATCGCGATGTTCTTCTCCGCGATGAACGCCGGCGCGGCGTCCACCATCGACGGCAGGTTGAACAGCCCGCGGCGCTCGGCCTCCACGGCCCACTCCGCGCTGTAGTTGTTGCCGTTGAAGATCACACGGCGGTGCTCGCGCCACGTCTCCGCCACGATCTCGCGCACGACGGCCTGCACGTCGGCCGCGCCCTCCAGCTTGTCGGCGAAGTCGTGGAACACGTCGGCCACGATCGCGTTCGTCACGGCGTTCGCGAAGCCGATCGACTGGCTCGAGCCCACCATGCGGAACTCGAATTTATTGCCCGTGAACGCGAACGGTGAAGTGCGGTTGCGGTCGGAATCGTCTAAGGTAAAGAGCGGCAGGCTCTTGACGCCCGTCAGAAGCGGCCCCGGCGTCTCGTGCGCCAGTTCGTGGCCCATCGCCAGCTCCTCGAGCATGTGCGTCAGCCGGTTGCCGAGAAACACGCTCACGACGGCGGGAGGAGCCTCGTTTCCGCCCAGACGGTCCTCGTTGCCCGGGCACGCGGCCGACAGGCGCAGCAGATCGGCGTATTTGTCCACCGCCGTGACGACGGCGCACAGCGAGAGCAGGAACACGGGGTTGTTCTCCGGCTCCGGGCCGGGGTCCAGCATGTTCTTGCCGCCCGAAGTCACGATCGACCAGTTGTTGTGCTTGCCCGATCCGTTGATGCCCGCGAACGGCTTTTCGTGCAGCAGGCACGCAAAGCCGTGGCGCAGCGCCACCTTGCGCATCAGCTCCATCATGATCTGGTTGTGATCGCACGCGATGTTCGAGGTGGAGAACACGCTCGCCAGCTCGTACTGCGCGGGGGCCACCTCGTTGTGCTCGGTCTTCGCGGGCACGCCGAGGCGCCACAGCTCCTCGTCCAGCTCGCGCATGAACGCGCGCACGCGCTCGTTGATGCTGCCGTAGTAGTGGTCCTCCAGCTCCTGCCCCTTCGGCGGCTTCGCACCCAGCAGCGTGTGGCCGCATACCTTGAGGTCGAGCCGTTTGTCGAACAGCTCCTTGTCCAGCAGGAAATATTCCTGTTCCGCGCCGACGGTCGGCTGCACCGAGATGGTCTCCAAGTCGCCCAGCGCGCGCAATACGCGCAGCGCCTGCTTGTTCAGCGCCTGCATACTGCGCAGCACGGGCGTCTTCTGATCCAGCGCCTCGCCCGTGTACGCGCAGAACGCCGTCGGGATGTACAGCGTCGTGCCCACGACAAAGGCGGGGGAGGTGGGGTCCCACGCGGTGTAGCCGCGCGCCTCGAACGTCGCGCGCAGCCCGCCGGACGGGAAGCTCGACGCGTCGCTCTCGCCCTTCGCCAGCATCTTGCCCGAAAAGCGCATCACGGGCTCGCCACCCCGCACGCCGTCGATGAAGCTGTCGTGCTTGCCCGAGCCGGTGCCCGTCATCGGGCTGAACCAGTGGATGTAGTGCGTCGCGCCCAGCTCCATCGCCCACGTCTTCATCGCGTCGGCCACGATGTCCGCCACTTCCGGATCCCACACCTTGCCCTCGTCGCGGATCTCGCGCAGCGACTCGTACACCTCCATCGGCAGACGCTCGCGCATCACGCGGTCGTCGAACACGTGGCTTCCGAACTGCTCAAACCCTTTTTTCCCCAAGAACCTCTCATCCTCTCTGCGCCGGCCGGGCGCAAGCATTCTTCCGTTTATTCTATCATGCGGCGGGCCAAAAGCACAAGAGGGGAATCCATACGGAAGACAAAAACAGGCAGAGTGTCAAAAATGCGTGAGAGTTTGCGCGCAAGTCTTGACAATAAAGTCACACTGCGTATACTGAACGTGGCAAATCATGCCCCTGTACCGAAGGAGATCAACATGGGAAATCGCATCCGAACATTCATTCAGGCGCTGTGCGCGGCCGCCCGGCGGCACGCCGCGCCTCTGTGCGCGCTGTTCTGCGCGCTGTATCCCGCATACTGCGAGGGCGTCGCCTCCGCCGGGATGCGGTATGATATGACGTGGATCAAGCTGCTGCTCGCGCTCGCCGAGGGCTTTTTCATCGTCGCCGCCGGAAACGCCTTCCGCTCCGCCCGCGTGCGCTGCGCCGTGCAGGCGGGGCTGTGCACGGTGGTCAGCGCGCTGTGCATCTCGCAGTTTGTCTACAGCAAAATTTTCGGCACGCCGTACTATCTGCGCTCGGCCTCGGGCCTGAGCGACGCGATGCAGTTCAGCGACATCGCGCTCACCGCCGTGTGCAACAACATCCTGTGGGTGCTCGCGCTGCTGGCCGCGCCGCTGGCGCTCTGGACGGGCTGGCGCAAGCTGTATCTGGACAGCGCCGCGCGCCTACACCGCCCGCTCTTCGCGCACGCCTTCGGCGCGTGCCTGCTGGCCGCGGCGCTGTGCGTCAGCTCCAGCGGCATGATGCAGGAGCTGATCCTCTACGGCTTTGTGCCCGTCAACTCCGCGCGCAGCTTCGGCTATCTGCCGTACATGGCGCTCGACGTGAAATACAATCTCTTCAACATCGTGCGCGACCCCGTCGTCGTGCCCGTCGAGCTGATTCCGGACGACGCCGGCAGCCTCGAGGAGGCCGTCGTGCTTCCGGAGGAGTTGCCGCCGCAGTACGCCGAGCACAAGCTCAGCCTCGATTTCGACATCCCCGGCGCGACCGAGGCCGTGCGGTCGCTCAGCGACTGGATCAAATCGCGCCCCGCGTCGAGCAAGAACGAGTACACCGGCCTGTTCGAGGGGAAAAACCTCATCCTCATCACCGCCGAGAGCTTCTCGCCGTATATCATCGACGAGGAGCGCACGCCCACGCTCTACAAGCTCGCGACCGAGGGCTTCCGGTTCACAAACTTCTACACGCCGCTGTGGGGCGTCAGCACGTCGGACGGCGAATTTGTCACCACGACGAGCCTCATCCCGAAGATGGGCGTGTGGAGCTACACGGAGATCGCCGACAATTACATGCCCTACGCGCTCGGCAGCCTGTTCACGGACATGGGCGCGCGGTCGTTTGCGTTCCACGACCACGACTACACCTATTATAACCGCCAGTACTCCTACCCGAACATGGGCTACGAGTACTACGGCCAGGGCGGCGGGCTCGACCTCGAGAGCCAGTGGCCGGAGTCTGACCTCGAGATGATGGAGGCCACCGTGCCGATGTTCGCGGACGAGGACTACTTCCACGTGTACTACCTGACGGTCAGCGGCCATCTGAACTACTCCTACCTCGGCAACTCGATGGCGTCGAAGCACCGCGACGAGGTGGACGATCTCGACTACAGCGAGCCGGTGCGCGCGTACCTCGCGTGCAATATGGAGCTGGAGTACGCGCTGGAATCGCTGCTCAGCCAGCTCGAGGCGGCGGGCAAGCTTGACGACACCGTCATCGCGCTCGCGGCCGACCACTACCCCTATGGCCTCTCCGTCGAGGAGTACGCAGAGCTGCGCGGCGTCGACGAGCTGGACGAGGCGTTTGAGCTGTACCGCAACGCGTTCTTCATCTGGACGCCGGGCATCGAGCCGGTCGAGGTCGACGCCGCGTGCTCGAACCTCGACATCCTGCCCACGCTGCTCAACCTGTTCGGCATCGAGTACGACTCGCGTCTGCTGATGGGCACGGACGTCTTCGGCGGCATCTCGCCCATCGTATTGTTCTACGACCACAGTTTTATCGCCGACAAGGCGTTCTACAACGCGATGACGGGCGAGGTCACGCCGCGCACGGACGAGGAGGTCACGGCGGACTACATCACGATGATGCGCGCCGTCGTCAACGAGCGGTTTACATACTCCGCGCGAATCATCGAGACGGACTACTACCGCTGGCTGTTTGAGGGCGCCGGCGCGGGCGGGGCCGTCAGCTGAACGTTCAAAAAGCGCCGCAGCCGCGGCGCTTTTTTGCGCGACGCGTCTTTCTTTCGCGCGCCGCATATGGTATACTGATTATACTTATGCGTATGAGGTGAGGGTATGAAAGGGAACATCGAGGCGTTTTACCGCTCTCTGAACGGAAAAAAGGTCGCGTTCATCGGCACGGGCGTCACGAACCAGACGTGCATCGAGCTGTTCGCGAAGCACGGCGCGGTCATCACGCTGTGCGATAAAAAGGAATCTCTCGCGGCGTTCGGCCCGCTGGCGGAGCGGCTGGAGAAGCTGAACATCTCCTATTCGCTGGGCAAGGACTATCTCGACGGCCTGAAAGGGCAGGACATGATCATGCGCACGCCCGGCTTCGAGTACTTCACGCCGCAGCTTGTCGCCGCAAAGGAGGCGGGCGCGGAGGTCACCAGCGAGATGGAGCTGTTCTTCGAGCTGTGCCCGTGCGAGATCGTCGCCGTCACCGGCTCCGACGGCAAGACCACGACGACGACGCTCATCGCCGAGATGCTCAAGGCCGCGGGCCGCACCGTGCACCTCGGAGGCAACCTCGGCCGCGCGCTGCTGCCGGTCGCCGAGACGATGGCCCCGGCGGACGTCGCCGTTGTCGAGCTGTCCAGCTTCCAGCTCATCAGCATGCACGCGTCGCCGCACGTGGCCGTCGTGACGAACGTCACGCCGAACCACCTCGACCACCACAAGGACATGCAGGAGTACATCGACGCGAAGCGCAACATCTTGCTCTATCAGACGGCAAACGACCGCGCCGTGCTCGGCTGGGAAAACGCCGTCACGCGCGCGATGGAATCGGACGTCAAGGGCTCGCTCGCGTGGTTCACGCGTTTTTCTGTTGTGGAAAACGGCGGCTTCCTGCGCGATGACGGCATGCTCTGCCTCGCGGAAAACGGCGTCGTGACGCCCGTCGTCCACAAGTCCGAGGTGGGCTTGCGCGGCGAGCACAACATCGAGAACCTGCTCGCGGCCATGACGGCCGTGCGCGGCATGGCCGACACGGACGTGATGCGCCGCGTCGCGCGCGAGTTCAAGGGCGTCGAGCACCGCATCGAGCCGGTGCGCACGCGCCGCGGCGTGCAGTGGTTCAACGACTCCATCGCCACCAGCCCCACGCGCGTCATCGCCGGGCTGCGCGCGTTCGACCAGAAGCTCATCATCATCGCGGGCGGCTCCGACAAGGGCATCAGCTTCGCGCCGCTCGCGCCGGAGCTCATCGCCCACGTCAAGACGCTCATCCTCACGGGCGCGACGGCCGACAAGATCGAGGCCGCCGTGCGCGCCGACGAGGGCTTCGCGGCGAGCGGGCTCGTGATCCTGCGCGCGAAGGACATGGAGGAGGCCGTGCGCCTCGCCGCCGACGCCGCGAAGGAGGGCGACATCGTCTCGCTCTCGCCCGCGTGCGCCAGCTTTGACTGCTACCCGAACTTCGAGGCGCGCGGAAGGCATTACAAGGACCTCGTCCGCGCGCTCGAGCCGTGATCCGCCAGATCGGCCCCGAGAGCCGCGGGGAATTTCTCGCCGCGCTCGGCGACACGCCGTTTTTCGCCGCCGTGATGGCCGCGTCGTTCGAGGTCAACGCCGGGAAGAACACCGGTGTGCGCTTCTTCCTCGCGGACGGGGCCGCCGTCAGCGTCTCGGGCGGCCGCGCGCTCGTGTGCGGCGCGTGCGACGAGGACGAGCTCGCCAGTTTCTTCGCGTTTTCCGGCGTGCAAGACGTGCGCACGTCCGGCGCTCGCCCCGCGGGCTTCGAGCCGGGCGAGTTGTTTTTGATGGAATACGTCTCCCCGCGCGAAAAGCCGCTGCCCGAGGGGTACGCGCTCGAGGAGATGCCCAGCATGACGCAGCTCGGCGAAACGCTGTGCTACACCGACGGCACCGTGTCCGCCGGGGACTTCGTCTCCGAGGCGTGCGCGCGGCGCAACCGCGGCCTCGCGCACATCTGGGCGCTGCGCGCGCCGGACGGCTATGCCGCGACGGCGGGCGTCTACGCGCTGAGCGGGCGCGAGGCGTACCTCGGCGGCGTCATCACCAAAGAGAAATACCGCGGCCGCGGCTGCGCGGGCGCGCTGGTGCTGCGCCTCGCGAACGAATACCACCCGCGGCGCGCCGTGCGCCTCATCTGCGCGCCGCACCGCAGATCCTTTTACGAATCCCTCGGCTTCGCCGCCCGGCCCGGTCTGTTGGCGTGGCGCGCCGGGCAAAATCCATAAACCGGAGTGTATTTTGATGATCCAGGACTTTTTCCCCATCTCGGACGAGCTGTGCCGGCTCGATGAACGCGCGCGGGAGCTGTGCGCGCCGCAGCTCGCGAAGCTCGACGAGATCCGCGACTACAACCAGATGAAGGTGCTCAAGGCCTTCACCGATTGCCGCATCGGCGCGAACCACCTCGTCGGCTCGACGGGCTACGGCTACGACGACGAGGGCCGCGACCGCCTCGACGCGCTGTTCGCCCGCATCTGCGGGGCCGAGGCGGCGCTGTTCCGCCACAACTTCATGTCCGGCACGCACACGCTCGCGGTCGCGCTGTTCGGCGTGCTGCGCCCGGGCGACCGCATGGTTTCGGCGGCGGGCGCGCCGTACGACACGATGCAGACCGTCATCGGCCTCGCGCCCGGCGGCCTCGGCAGCCTGCGCGAGTGGGGCGTCCTCTACGACGAGGCCCCGCTGCAAGACGGCCGCCCCGACCTCGGCGCCATCGCCGAAAAGTGCCGCGGCGCGCGCCTGTGCTACATCCAGCGCAGCCGCGGCTACGCCAGCCGCCCGACGCTCTCGCTCGGCGACATCGAGGCCATCGCGAAGGCGGCGAAGGCGGCGCAGCCGGACATCGTCGTCATGGTCGACAACTGCTGCGGCGAGTTCACGCAGACGAAGGAGCCGACGGAGGTGGGCGCGGACCTGATCGCCGGCTCGCTCATCAAGAACCCCGGCGGCGGCATCGCGCCGACGGGCGGCTACATCGCCGGCCGCGCCGACCTCGTCGAGCTGTGCGCCCACCGCCTCACGGCCCCGGGCACGGGCGCGGAGATCGGCTGCACGCTCGACGTGCTGCGCCAGCTGTACCTCGGCCTGTTCTACGCGCCGGGCGTCACGTGCGAGGCGCTGAAAACGAGCGTCTGGGCGTCGTGCCTGTTCGAGCTGATGGGCTGCAAGGCCACGCCGCGCTACACCGAGGAGCGCAACGACATCATCACCAGCCTCGAGCTCGGAAGCCCCGAGGCGATGGTCGCCTTCTGCGGAGGCATCCAGGCGGGCAGTCCCGTCGACAGCTTCGCGGCCCCCGCGCCGGGCGACATGCCGGGCTACGAGGACCCCGTCATCATGGCCGCCGGGGCGTTCACGCTCGGCTCCAGCATCGAGCTCTCGGCCGACGGCCCCATGCGCGAACCGTACACGATCTATTTACAGGGCGGCCTGAGCTTTGCGACGGCGCGCGCGGGCGTGTTGCTCGGCGCGCAGCGCATGCGGCAGCTCTGAACAGAAAGGAAAGGGAACATATGCAGGTATTCAACACGCTCACGCGCAAAAAGGAAGAGCTCGTCCCCATCACGCCGGGCGAGTACCGCATCTACGTGTGCGGCCCCACGGTGTACAACTACATCCACATCGGCAACGCGCGCCCGGTCATCGTGTTCGACACGCTGCGCCGCTACCTCGAATATCAGGGCAACAAGGTGATCTACGTCTCGAACATCACCGACATCGACGATAAGCTCATCACAAAGGCCCGCGAGGAGGGCGTCTCGATGCAGGACGTCGCCCGCCGCTACGAGGCCGAGTACTTCAAGGACGTCGAGGGCCTCGGCGTGCGCCGCGCCACCGTGCACCCCCGCGCCACCGAGCACGTGGACGAGATCCTGTCCATCGTCGCGGACATCATCGGCAAGGGCTACGGCTACGTCGCGAAGAACGGCGACGTCTACTTCCGCGCGAAGAAGTTCAAGGATTACGGCAAGCTGTCGCACCTCGTCCTCGAGGACCTCGAGTCCGGCAACCGCGATCTGCGCCACACGATGGACGACGACCTCAAGGAGGACCCCGCCGACTTCGCCGTGTGGAAGTCCGCGAAGCCCGGCGAACCGTTCTGGGACAGCCCCTACGGCCCCGGCCGCCCCGGCTGGCACATCGAGTGCAGCGCGATGGCGCGCAAGCACCTCGGCAAGACGATCGACCTCCACGCCGGCGGCGAGGACCTCATCTTCCCGCACCACGAGAACGAGATCGCGCAGTCCGAGTGCGCCAACGGCTGCGAGTTCGCGCACTACTGGATGCACAACGCCTTTTTGAACATCGACAACCGCAAGATGTCCAAGAGCGCGGGCAACTTCTTCACCGTGCGCGAGATCGCCGAGAAATACGGCTACGAGCCCATCCGCTACTTCATGCTGTCCGCGCAGTACCGCAGCCCGCTGAACTACACGGCCGAGCTGCTCGAGGCGTGCAAGTCCGCGCTCGAGCGCCTGTACACCTGCCGCGGCAACCTCGACTTCGCCATCCAAAACGCGAAGCCCGACGGCTCCGGCGAGCTGACGGCGAAGGCCGCCGAGGCGAAGGAGAAATTCTGCCGCGCGATGGACGACGACCTCAACACGCCCGACGCGCTGGCCGCGGTCTTCGACTTCGTGCGCGAGATCAACACGCTGTCCGCGTCGGCCTCGAAGGCGTCGCTCGAGGCGGCCGCCGCGATGTTCGACGAGCTGACGGACGTTCTGGGCCTTGTGTCGCACCGCGAGAAGAGCGACATCCCCGCCGACATCCTCGAGATGGTCGAGGCCCGCGCCGCCGCGAAGAAGGCGAAGGACTGGGCGAAGGCCGACGCGCTGCGCGCCGAGATCACCGCCCGCGGCTTCGTCGTCGAGGACACGCCGCAGGGCCCGAAGGTCTCGAAGAAGTAAATGGACGCCGGGCTTTTGCGTGAACTCTCACGCATCACGCCGGAGGAGGAGGCGCTGCGCGCGGGCAGCGCCGTCGACCGCGCGCTCTACGCCACGGGCCGCGCGTTCGAGGTCGACAGCGCCCGCATGCTCGAGCGCGGCCGCCTCATCGCCATCCGCCCGCACACGCGCTTCGCGCCATTCCCGCGCCACAGCCACAACTATGTGGAG
>CALXIU010000234.1 GCA_944388415.1 uncultured Ruthenibacterium sp.
AACTTTTTTCAAAACAAAATTGTCCGGCCAGCGCAGTTCACCCTTCCGGCCCTTCGGGCCACCTCCCCTCGAGGGGAGGCCAAAACACACTTTTTGAAGTTTATCGACAAACTGAGCGGGCCGGAAACCCGGCCCGCTGATCCGCGGCTTATTTCAGAAACACCTCGATGACGGGCACAAGCACATCCGGCTGCACGACGGGCAGTTTGACGGCCAGCAGGTCGTCGCGCTGCGTGCGCCCCTCGCTGAAATGCGAGAGCGTTTTTTCCTCGAACAGCAGCTCGCTTCCGTCGTGCAGAAATTGCATGTACTCCACCTTCCCGGCAAAGCCGTTCAGTTCGAGGAACTGGAACGGGTACTCGAACAGATGGATGTACAGCCGCTTCCCGTCCTCGCTCTGTGTGAATTTGCACCCGTTCGGGCACAGCGCCAGCAGCTCCGGCTCGGCCATCGTGCAGCCGTAGATGGAACGGCTGTTGTACTTCATCCAGTCCGCGTACGCCTGCAGCGCCGCCTCGGCGCGGCGGTCGAGGCAGCCGCGCGACGTCGGCCCAACGTTCATCAGCAGATTGCCGCCGAGCGACACGGTGTTGACGAGCATCTGCACGAGCATCTTCGGCGATTTCCACGTCATCTCGTCGCGGTAATAGCCCCACGAGCCGGAGAACGTCTGGCACGCCTCCCACGTGACGAGCTCGTCCGTCTCCTTGTGGCGCGGCCAGTTCTGCATCTGATACTGTTCGGGCGTCCACACGTCCTGCTCGATCTGCGTGCGGTTGTCGATCACGATGCCGGGCTGGAGGCTGCGCGCCAGCGCGATGAGCTTGTCGGCCTCCCAGTCGTCCTTGCCCTTGCCGCGCATCCACTCCGGGAAACCGGGCTGCGCGTCGTACGAGTAATCGAACCACAGCACATCGATCTTTCCGTAATTCGTCAGCAGCTCGCGCACCTGATTGCGCATGTACTCGGCGTAGCGGTGCATGTCGCGGCCCTTCGACTGTTCAAACGCGTCCGGGTCGCTGCGGCGCGGATGCAGGTGATCGATGGGAAAATCCGGGTGATGCCAGTCGATCAGCGAGTAGTAAAACCCGATGCGGATGCCCTCGGCGCGGAACGCGTCGACGTACTCTCGGATGAGGTCGCGCCCGGCGGGCGTGTTCGTGCTCTTGTAGTCGGTGTACTGCGAATCGAACAAGCAGAAGCCCTCGTGGTGCTTCGTCGTCATCACGGCGTACTTCATGCCCGCGGCCTTCGCCTGCCTGGCCCATTCGCGCGGGTCGTACAGGTCGGGGTCAAAATGACGGAAATACAGGTCGTACTTTTCCTCGGGGATCTCCTCGAACGACTTGATCCACTCGTGCCGCGCGGGCATCGAGTAGAGTCCGAAGTGGATGAACATTCCGAAGCGGTCGTGGCGGAACCACGTGGTATCGCCGGGTGTTTTGCGTGTGACATAGCTTGACATGGATCAAACCTCCCGTTTGTTTCGCGGCTGTGCCGCGCTTTCTACTGCCATCATAAAGCGCGCGCGCCATGCGCGGCAAGCGAAGAAAACGGAAAAAATATGGAGTTTTCCGGAAAGATGCAAAAAGGGGCGTCGGAATATGAACATTGAAAAATCGGCCGGGCTGCTTCGGAACATCAACGGCGTCCGACTGCGCGTGCTGGACGGCGGCCACGCCGAGGGCGCGCGGGAGTGGGCGGCGCAGGTGGCTTGCCCGCCGTATTCGCGGCTCTATTACATCTGCGGAGGCGACGCGTACGTCATCCCTGACGGCGGGCGCGAGATGACGCTCGAACCGGGAAGATACTATCTGCTGCCGACGGGTTTTTCATTCCGGTACGCCTGCCGCACGCGGATGGAACAGCTGTACTTTCACATCCGTCTGGATGACGACACGGGCAATGATCTGCTGCGCGGATACCGGATGCTGGCAGGTGAAGCGGATGCCGAACGCGTCCGGTATCTGATCGGGCTGACGAACGAGGACAGCCTCATCGCCGGGCTGCGCCTGCGGCAGGAACTGCTGTCGGATGTTCTGGATCTGCTCGAGAGCGCGGGCATCGCGCCCGGCCGCGCGCAGTACGCCCGCTGTGTGCGCGAGGCTGTTTTGTACATCCGGGACCACCTATCGATGCAGCTGACAGTCGCCGAGTTGGCTGCGCATGCGCACGTGTCCGAGAGCACGCTCGAAAAAACGTTCCGCGCGCAGACGGGCATGACGATCGGGCGGTACATCGACGAGGCCGTCTTTTTCCGCGCGGAGGAACTTCTCCGCCACACAGAGCAGTCCGCGGCGCAGATCAGCGAGACGCTTGGTTTCTGCGACCAGTTTTACTTTTCACGCCGGTTCAGCAGGCGGTACGGCATGTCGCCGCAGCGCTACCGCAAGGCGCGCCCCATCTGACGGCGCACAAAGGTCAGGAGGGAATACCATGGATCAAAATTTGGAACTCATCGAGCATCATGTCGACTTCTGCGTCGTGGGCGGCGGCCTCGCCGGGATGCTCGCGGCCATCGCGGCGGCGCGCAACGGCGCGCGCGTCGCCATCATGCAGGACCGCCCCGTCTTCGGCGGCAACTGCTCGTCCGAGATCCGCATGTGGACGCTCGGCTGTCACGGCGAAAACAACCGCGAGACGGGCATCCTCGAGGAAATTTTGCTCGAGAACATGGACCGCAACCCGCAGCGCAATTTTTCCGTGTGGGACAGCATCCTCTACGAGAAGATCCGCTTTCAGCCGGGCATCGAGATGCTCCTGAACTGCTCGTGCCAGGAGGCGGAGATGGATGGCGCGCGCGTTTGCAGCGTCACGGGCTGGCAGCTCACGACGTACACGCGCCACCGCGTCTATGCGAAGCTGTTCGCGGATTGCTCCGGTGACAGCGTGCTCGCGCCGCTGACGGGCGCGCAGTTCCGCGTGGGACGCGAGGCGCGGTCGGAATTCGGCGAGCGCATCGAGCCCGAGCGGGCCGACAGCTGTACGATGGGCCTGTCATGTCTGCTGCAGGCGCGTGAGACAGACCATAAGGTGGAGTTCAAGCCACCGAAGTGGGCGCATGTGTACGAGACGGACAAGGAGATCAACCGCGCGCATGACTTTCTCTCCGACAGGACGGAGAACTTCTGGTGGATCGAGCTCGGCGGCACCGGCGACAGCATCCGCGACACTGAGCAGGTGCGCGATGAGCTGCTGCGCGTCACGTTCGGCATCTGGGACCACATCAAAAACCGCGGCGACCACGGCGCGGACAACTGGGAGCTGGAATGGGTCGGTTTTCTGCCCGGCAAGCGCGAGAGTCGCCGCTACGTCGGCGACGTCATCGTCACGGAGAACGACGTCGCCGCGGGCGGGCATTTCGAGGACGTCGCGGCCTACGGCGGCTGGACGATGGACGACCACGACCCGCGCGGCTTCCACGGGGAGCGCGGCAATATCTTCCACCCCGCGCCGTGCCCGTTCGGCATCCCGTACCGTGCGATGTACTCCGTCAACGTCGAAAACCTCTTTTGCGCCGGGCGCAACATCAGCGCCACGCACGCGGCCATGTCCGCGACGCGTGTGATGGCGACGTGCGCGACGATCGGCCAGGCGGTCGGCACGGCCGCGGCCATCGCGGCGCGCGACGGTCTCACCACGCGCGGCGTGTACGAGCGCCGGCTGACGGAGCTGCTCGACCGCCTCCAGTTCGACGACGCGTGGCTGCCGTTTCGCCGCCGCGCGATCCCCGCGCTGACCGCGGAGGCGGCGGCCACACACGAGGCGCTGCGCAACGGCTACGACCGCCCGCAGAACGGGCAGGACAACGGCTGCCGCCTCGCGTTCGGCGAGGCCGCGTGCTATGACTTCGGCGCGCCCCGGCGCGTGCAGGTCTGCCGCCTCGTTCTGGACAGCGACCTTGAGCGCGCCAGCTGCGACGGCGACGCGACGATGCGCACGTATCCGATGGTTTGCAACAAATATCGCGACATGCTCGGCTTCGGTTTTCCTAAGACGATGCTGCGCTCCTTCCGGCTGGAATACAAAACGGAGGCGGGCGAGTGGAAGCTGATCGAACAGATCGACGACAACATCCAGCGCCTCGTTGTCGTGCGCTGCGATGTGCGCGCCACGGCCGTTCGCCTCATCCCGCTCGCGAGCTGCGGCAGCGCGGACGCGCACATCTTTTCATTTGACGTTCGATGAAGCGGCGCCTTTCCGGCCGCGTCACAGGGCAGCGGTATCTCCGATGGCCCGCGACGCGGCCTTTTTGACGATGACGGACGCGGACGCCAGATCCTGCAGCGCAATGCCGGTGGAATCGAAGACCGTGATCTCCTTCGCCGAAGTCCTGCCCGGCGCCGCGCCCGCGATCACCGCGCCGATCTCCGCGGAAAGTCCCGCCAGGATCCCGCTTTTGTGGGGGATCTCACACTCGCCCACCGAGAGGCACTGCGTTTCGTCGTCGCCGAAGGCTTTCGCTCTGGCAAAGAGGGCCGCGTCGAGCTCCTCCTTTCCGGCCATGTCCGCGCCGACGCAGCTCAGGTGCGTGCCCGGCCGCACCCAGTCCGCCCGGATGAGCGGCGCATACGACGGCGTCGCCGTCAGGATCACGTCGCTCTCCCGCACCGCGGCCTCGAGGCAGTCCGCCGCTTCGATCGCCGCGGTTCTCTTGCGGCCGCACGCGGCGAGAAGACGGTCCACTTCGTCCGTGATCTCCGCCAGCTTCCGCGCGGCCTTCTCCGGCGTGCGGGGGCTGGCGATCAAAACGCGCTCCAGCCCCGGCATCACATACAGCGTCGCCGCAATGAGGGAGGGGGCCAGTCCGCCGCACCCCACCATCAAAAGCCGCTTGCTGTCCGCCCTGGCGAGATACTTCGCGCCGATCGCCCCCGCCGCGCCCGTGCGCAGATCGGTGATGGCCCCGGCGTTCATCAGCGCTCTCGGCTCGCCGGTTTCCTGGTCGAACAGCAGGATGGTGCCGTAGAGGGCGGGGTGGCCCTTGCCGGGGTTCTCGCCGAACCACGAGACGAGCTTCAGCCCGAACACGTTTTCCGCGTCCAGATTGCCGGACTTGATGTCCAGATCCGCGACGCCGTGTTCAAATTCGTGGAAGACCATCGGCCACAGCTGCCCGCCGCCGGTGTGCTTCTGGACATACGCCTGCTCGACTGCCTCGACGGCGTCTTGCAGCGTGAAGACGGATTCGATCTGTTCGGCGCTCAGGATTTTGATTTCAGACATGATCGTTTCCTCCCATCAGAAATGATTGCGGACAAATTCGGAGATGCAGCGCAGTCCGGCGTCCAGCACTGCGGGGTCGCAGGCGTAGCCGATGCGCATGCTGCGCGGCTCTTCGAAGCAGTCGCCGGGCGTCACAAAGGCCCCCGTCTCAAAGTAGAGCTTTTCGCACAGCTCGTGCGACGGCATCGGAAAATCATAGAAGACAAGGGCGGTCGTGCCGGCCTGCGGCTTCGAGTAGTGGAATCCGGGCTCGGAGGCGACCCATCTGTCCAGGATCTCCAGATTGTTCCGCACGATGCTGCGGTTGCGCTCCAGAAGCTTTTCACTGTGGTTCAGGGCCAGCGAGGCGATTCGCTCGTCGATCATGCCGCAGCAGATGTGGTTGTAGTCCCGGTGTGAAAAACACGCGCGGAGAAACGCCTGATCGTGCGACGCGATCCACCCCAGCCGAAGCCCGGCCAGCGAGAACACTTTGGACATGCTGCTGACGGAGATGCCCTTGTCGTACAGGTCGACAATGGAATCGCACCACTCGTCCGTCTGTGTCAGATGGCGGTACACCTCGTCACAGAGAATGTACGCATCCACGCTGCGGGCGATCTCGACGATCTCCCGCAAGTATTCCGTCGGCATCAGCGCGCCTGTGGGGTTGTTCGGATTGTTGATGCAGATCAGCTTTGTGCCCGGGACGGCGAGCCGCCGCAGTTGCTCCAGATCGGGCAGATATCCGTTTTCGTGCGTCAGGTGGAGCAGATGCAAGTCAGCCCCGTATCCGTCGGGAATCGAATACAGCTGCTGATAAGTCGGCATGATGCTGATCACCCGGTCCCCGGGTTCCACCAGAGAATAAAATACATGGTGATTGGCCCCGGCCGCGCCGTGCGTGGTGACGATCTCGTCCGGCTTCAGCGTGCGGTACAGCTTGCAGATCCCGTCCTTGAACTCCGGGTAGCCCTCGATGTCGCCATACGTCAGACGCCGGGCGCGCAGGTCAGAAAAGAACGCGTCAGGGTCAGTCCCGGTCAGCGCAAAAAGCTGATCCAGCGAGATGCTGTCCACGCACGTTTCCGCAATATTGTACTTCGCGCCCACCTCGTATCGGTTCATCCATTCCTCGACGGCAAAGGGTTTGATCTTCATCTTCCTGCTCCTTTCAGATATGAAAAAATGCCCAGAGCCTTGCCTTATAACGCACATTTGTGCGCCGTACCTACGGCAAAACTCTGAGCATCTTCTTGTTCCTCACCCGGTGGTGAGGGAAGTTTTTATTCATTTATTCAGATTATAGGAATAAAAATCAATTTTGTCAAGAGAACCGTCTTGACAAAATGCTCTACATACTGTAGACTAAAAATAGCTCTACAAGATGTAGATTGGAGGTTGGACCATGCCGAAAATGGGAGTGCTGGAATCCAGATTTGCAGAGATCATCTGGAACAATGAACCGCTTCCGTCCGGGCAACTTGTCAGGATGGCCCGGCAGGAGCTCGAATGGAAACCGACCACGTCTTATACGGTTTTGAAACGGCTCTGCGAGCGCGGGATCTTTCAGAACCAGGGCGGAACGGTGACCTCGCTGATCTCCCGCGAGGAGTACTACGCCATGCAGAGCGAACAGTTTGTCAACGAAACCTTCGCCGGCTCTCTTCCGGCCTTTCTTGCGGCGTTTGGTTCGAGAAACAAACTATCGGATGAAGAAGTGGAGGAATTGAAGTCGTTGATCGACGGTCTCAGGAGGTGACAGGGATGTTTTTTACAAGCTTTTTCGTGGAAGTCCTCAATATGAGTTTTACCGCCAGCGTCGCAATTGCAGTGGTCCTGCTCCTGCGCCTGCTTTTGCAGCGAGCGCCGAAGAACCTTTCCTATGCGCTGTGGGGCGTCGTGCTGTTCCGGCTGCTCTGTCCGTTCTCCTTCCGCTCAGGTTTTTCTCTGTTCGGCTTGCTCGACGCACCGGTGAGCGCGGGCGGGGACGTTGTCAGCCGGATGGCGTCTCTTTCTTCGGCGGTCATGCAGCTCGATGGACTGCGCGAAGCTCAGGCGCTTGGCGCAGCTTTGCCGCAGAGCGGGGCAGGGAAGGCGCTGACGGCTGCCGCCTGTGTCTGGCTGACAGGAGTTGTCGCGATGGCGCTTCGCGCGGCGATGCAATCTGTGCGGCTGCGCCGGACGCTCGCCGCGGCATCACGCCTGAGGGACAATGTTTATCTCACGGATGAGATCGTTTCTCCTTTTTTTTTTTTTTTGCTTCGTCCCAAAATTTATCTTCCGTCTTCGCTGGATGAACACGAGTGCGCGTATATCATTGCACACGAGCAGCATCACATCCGGCGCATGGATCACGTTGTAAAGCTGCTTGCCTTTGCGGCGCTCTGCATCCACTGGTTCAATCCGCTGGTCTGGCTTGCGTTCCTGCTGGCCAGCCGGGATATGGAGATGAGCTGTGACGAAGCGGTCGTGCGGAAAATGGGCGACGGCATTCTGACTGATTACGCTGCGTCCCTGTTGAGTCTCGCGACCGGCAAACGCATCATTGCGGGTGCGCCTCTCGCGTTTGGCGCGGGGGATACAAAAGGACGCATCCGCAATCTGGCCGGCCGGAAGAAACCGAAGCGAGCGGCGACCTTCGCCGTCTGCCTCATCGCGATTTTCGCCGCGGCTGCGCTGGCGTTCGATCCTCTGGCGGCGCAAGCGGACGAGCCGACCTTGCCGGACGAGACTGTGAAAACGGAAAATTCCGCGCGCCTCTATGAACTGACGATAGGGCCGGGCGGTGCGGCGGAGATTCGCTACGGCATCCCGACGTATTGCGTCGAATGCATCCCCGAAGACGGCGGACGGTTCCTCGAGGGCGACAGCATCACCCTTGAGCTCCCGCCCGAAGCGTCCGGTCTGCGCGGCATGACGGTCACGGCGCTCAACGCCCGGGGCGAGATCATCTGGAGCGCCTCCGTGCCGGACGAGAAGGAAAACGCGGATTTCACAAGCATGACGGTGGACGGCTGGACGATCGCCGATCTGCAGAAGACCGCGTGATCAGACGAAAATAAAGGCAAAGCCGCCGTCACACCTGAGCGGCAAACGTGCGACGGCGGCTTTTCGCGTTCCAGGGCGTCTGTCAAACCGGAAACCAGAGCGCCGGGCTGTCCCGCAATCGATCTGCGAAGTCAAAGCCCTGCGCCGGCATTTCAAACGCACTCACCGCTTTCTGCCCTTGTAATCCTCATCGACCGACTGGCGCCAGTTGCTTCCCATGCGCCCGCTGCGCATTTCACTGACGGCGCAGGCCACGCTGGCAAAGGTTGCCGCAGTACCCGCGGGATCCGCGTGATAGTTGGCGCTGCATTCCGGTGCGATGCCCATGGAGCCGGCAGTCTTGACCGCGTCCATGTTGGCTCCCATAAACAGAAACTCCCAACCCTTTTCCCGGCAGCGTTCGATCATGGCTTTCACCGCTTCCGGACGGTATTCCTTGCTGGCATTTTCCAGGCCGTCAGTGGTGATGACGAACAAGGTCTTTTCCGGACGTAGGCTCTCCGGGGTGCGGGCCTGATCGTTTTCAATTTTGGTGATGGTGCGGCCCACCGCATCCAACAAAGCGGTGCAGCCTCGGACGTAGTATTCCCTGGTGGTGATGTCCGCAATATCGGTCAGGGGAACCCGGTCGTGGAGCAGTTCATAACCGTCGTCAAAGAGAACCGTGGTGACAATGGCTTCTCCGGCTTCTCTGCGTTGCTTGTCCATCAGAGCGTTGTAACCGCCCACAGTGTCGCTTTCCAGTCCCCGCATGGAGCCGCTGCGATCCAGAATCAATACCAATTCCGTCAAATCTTTTTTCATAACAAAGCCCTCCGTGTTCCATGATCCAGTACTTTACTGTACTGTCATGATAGGCAACCCCTTTCGGGGAAGTCTATCTCATTTTTTTGGCTGTTTTGCAACAGCCCCGTTTCGGTCAAATACAAAAGGAGCAGCTGCGCCATCAGAAGGACTGCGTGATAATTTCCTCATAGAGTTCCCAGGTGATCTCGCCGCGCCGGTATTTCGCCAGCGCCAGGCGCGCATGGTCGCGCCAGACTTCGTAATCCCTCTTCATCTTTGCATTCCCAATAGCTCGTGAACAACGCATCTGGTTGCGGTTTCTGGTCTTATTGTAAAGCTCTTTGGCTCTGTCGGATTTCAGGCTTTCCGCATAGGCGAGTTTGGCGGCAACGTCCTTGCAGGTTGCACCGCTTGTCTTATCCCAAACACGGTCGCAGTATTTTGCGTGTTTTCCAAACGGTACAAACAATCTGCCGCAGTGTTCGCAGACCGCGACGGAAAGATTGGCGGAACACATTTGAATGTATTCGAGAAAAATCAGAGCGGGCAGATTGTCGCTCGCAAAAAACACGGCGGCGGAGATGCCGCTTTTTCTGTTGCCGCCGCCCGAAGTCAGAAGGCGCGTCTGAATATGGATATCATTCTCCATCTGATGATATTTACTGTAAACAGCATCCTGATTCTGTGCCAGAGAAGCCAGCAGAGAACCGGGTGCCTGTCCGCGAGCCTCCATCATCGGGCGCCCGTTATCCGAGACCAAGGTCGCCTGTGCAAGCGTGCGGAAGTCTTCGGAAGCCTCGATCAGATTTTTCAGAGTCGAAATAAAATCTTCCAGAAACATCAGCGCGGTACGGCAGAGTGAAACATCCGGAATTCCGTCTTCGATATATTGCTTCATCGTTGCGGGTGTTTCCGGAAACGTGCGGCAGAAGTTTTCCATGAGTTCGCTCGTGATGGTTAGATTGCCGCTGTGGCGAAGCTGCCGATACAAATCATCTGCACTCAGTTGCGTATCATTGGGCCCGCCAAGCTGTATCTGGCGCAGAGCATGGGAGTAGTAATCCATTTGTCGCTGGAATTTGCGGCAGGCAGAAAGACAAAAGCTCTCAAGAAGGTCAAATAAGGCCGGAGCTTCCTTACGAATGGCTTCTGACATTGTGTGGTAAAAAGAAGCGACCTGATAGTATACGCACTCATCAGGATGGGCGAGACTTTCCGGGATCGTCTGCTTTTCGGAAAATTCGACATTCCGGAACTGCTCCAAAAGGATGCGAGCGTGTGTCAGATAAACTTCTAGGTCCAAATCAAGAAGTTCGAACACAAGAGCACCGAGGGGATACTCATGCTGAGCGGAACCGTGAACGGAGAAAATTTCGTTTTTATCATCAAAATAAAGATAAGCCTGATCCATGACAGTTCCTCCCCGTGTCGGATGAATTTGGCTGCGCTGCGAAGTCTGTGTTGTGTTTTTGTGTTGAAATGCAAGCAAAAATCCGTGTTAATTGATTACCATGAAATTAGTATAACACGTCTTGACTTGCGGCGCAAGCCTTGTTACCCTCGAAGTAAGCCGAGGAGGTGAGACGTAATGAAACGACAAAAAGACATCAATTGCGCAGGCGGTGCAATACGGCCGATCATGAAGCGGCATCGTGGGCAGTACGATGCGGGTTATGAATTACTCGATATGAGTACGGGAAAGCCGCACACGAATCAATCGCTGAAAGCGGCACTTGAAGTGCGTAAAAATGAATACCCGGAAATGACACAGATGATAGAAGCTGTGCTTGCCGGCGAACTTACAAAAAAGGCGGAACACCATCCGACGGCTGTATATAAATTGTCGCGTCGCGCAAAGACCGAAGAGGCTGCCCGGGCGAGTGCGGAAAAAATGTTATTCCCCCGCGTAGAGGCAATCGCGCGATTATTGTATCGCCCGCAGTGGGAGTCCAATCTGGAGGCGGGCCGCGTAACAGTTCTGGAATTTGTGCGATACATGGGAGACCGGCTGTTCACCGACGCCGCGGGAGATACACGGGCGCATCTCATGGCGAGTGTGCGTCAAGTGATCGTTCCGGCCATCGGGGACATCCGCCTTGTCGATCTTGATCCGGAGAAGGCAATCAAAAAAATTAGTCGTGCGCTCAAAAACGGAAAGGCGCAGGAATCTAAAAGAGGGTACACGAGGCGGGCTTATAAAGGAATGATGCAGGCCATCAGAAGTTCGGGGTACGCTGAGCTGAGCAGCAGCGCACGGCTTGCTGACCTGATGATGGCGACCACGACCCGGCGGAATCGTGCGCTGCTTGACAGCTGCCGGATCGGGCATCTGGATGAGGCGACAAGAACGAGCCTGTTCCATGTGCTTGAAGATTATGCATATGAAAGACTCCTGATTGCCCTGATTTATTGTGGGCTGGATGCGGCGGAGATTGCGGCTTCGACGTATGGCGACATTGATGTCCTCTCACTGCGCGATGAAAGCTGTTATGTGATCACTGTCAGCCGGATGGCGCATCGGACACCAAAGAGGTGCACGAGGGTGAGCGCGTCCAATGATGCGTTCCCGCCGCGCCGCTTGCGCAAGGTAGTGCTGTATCCGTGGGCAGCGACGGCATTGGATCAATATATACAGAACTTGCGGGAAAAGGGCTATACAGATACCCAAATTGCCGGTACGTATCTTTCAGCACGTACACCTGATTCGGTGGTTCTGGATCCATCTGAGGTCATCGCTCAGATTGAATCGCTGTTGCGGCTGGCCGAAGTACCGGAGGTTCATGTGCCCCGCGTCAAGAATACAGGTGAGGTCTATGTACAAACGATTCCGCCCGACCTGGAACTGCTGCGCAGAGACGCCAAATACGTTGCCGGCTGCTGCGGTGCGGATCAAGCAATGCTGCACGCCATGTTTGGAGACAACTGGAGCGAGATGGATGAGCGCTCGTATCTTGATTTGCTGGGAGACGATTATGCGGTGGCACGCTATCTGCGCCTGCGCCGCTTTGCGCCGGATCAGCCTCAACGCAG
>CALXIU010000235.1 GCA_944388415.1 uncultured Ruthenibacterium sp.
GTCGACGGCATCACGCTCAAGGAGTATATGGAGTACCGCAAGCAGCCGCTGACGTATAAGGAGACGGTCCACTTCATCACGCAGACGCTTGACGCGCTGCGCCATGCACACGAGAAGGGCATCGTCCACCGCGACATCAAGCCGCAGAACATCATGCTTCTCGCGGACGGCAACATCAAGGTGATGGATTTCGGCATCGCGCGCCTGTCGCGCAGCGAAAACCAGACCATGACGGACAAGGCCATCGGTTCTGTGCACTACATCAGTCCCGAGCAGGCCAAGGGCGACGTCACCGACGCGAAGGCGGATATTTACTCCGTCGGCATCATGATGTACGAGATGCTTGCCGGACGCCTTCCGTTCGACTCCGACAACGCCGTTTCCGTCGCGATCAAACAGATCTCCGACACGGCCACGCCGCTGCGCACCGTGAACCCGGCAGTGCCCGAGGCGCTGGAGGCGATCACGAACCGCGCCATGGCTAAGGAACCCAGCGAGCGCTACCAGTCCGCGGGAGAGATGCTCGCTGACATCGAGGCGTTCAAGCGCAATCCGAGCGTCAAATTTGAATACGATTATCTCAAGGACACCGAGCCGACGAGATATATTGATAAAGTGGTGAACAAAACGGCACATAAGAACAATTCTTCCAGCGGCCGTTCGGGCGGACGCTCAAGCGCCCGAACGCCGTCCAAGTCTCCCGCCCGTTCGTCGGCCTCGTCCGCGCGGCGGAAAAAAGGGATCGGCAGCGTGCTTTCGCGCTACGGCTTGCCGGTCCTGGCGGGCATCGCTCTGGCGTTTGCCATCGGCGCGAGCATTCTGGTCGTCATGATCTTCAAGACAAACGCCAACGGCCTGTTTGCAGAGCGCGAGGATCTGGAACTGCCCAACCTTGTCAATCTCGCCTGGGCTGAGGTCCAAAACGATCCCTCGCTGAGCAATTTTGATATCAAGGTCACCGAGGTGTACAGCGCCGATCATGAAGCCGGCATTATTATTTATCAGTCGCCCAAACCTCCCAAGACGGTCAAGGCAGGCTCCACCATCACCATTCGCGTGTCGCGCGGAGCAGAGATCGTGACCGTGCCTGACGTCGTCGGCTGGACAAAGGAAGACGCGCAGGAGGCTCTCGAGACGGCCGGCATCACCTTTATCACGCGCACGCGCGCCGATTCCAGCATCACGCCCGGCCAGGTCTGCGCTGTGGTTTACACCGATGCGAACGGTGTCGAGCAGGATGCCACGCATCAGCAGGTCTCCGCGTCGCAGACGATCACGTTGTACGTCGCCAAGGAAGTCATCGACACCAGCACCAAGGTGCCGCAGGTGATCGGACTCAGCCTCACGGACGCGAGCCGCCTCATTGAGGAAAGTCATCTGACCCTCGGCGGCATTGAGACGGTGGAGAACACCGCCACCAAGAACACCGTGCTGGCGGTCACGCCCGGCGAGGGAACGGCCCTGAACTGGTACGATGCTGTCACGCTTCAGGTCTCGAGCGGGCACGAGCACAACTTTGTCGAATCCGATATCATCACGCCCGCGACATGTTCTCAGACGGGACGCCGCTGGTTCCGCTGCGAATGCGGAGAGGCGGAAGAGCGGGATTACGCCGCGGATCTGAGCGACAAGAGCATTCACGTCGTGGATGGAAAGTCCACCATCGATCCCAAGACAGGCACGTGCACCGTGTGCGGCACGCACAACGACGCCTGGAAAGAGGAACCTGCTTCCAGCTCTTCAAAGCCGGCTGATTCCTCCTCGCCGTCATCCGGCTCATCTTCTTCGCCGGAGGAAGATTCGTGACGCGGGCTGACCGGCGCATAACCCGGCCGGGGTTGGTCATACAATGAAAAACAAAGCGCGTTTGATCCGCTTGTCCGGATCGCTGAGATGAGAATGAGGGGCAAGTATTGTGTCAAAGAAGAGAAAAAGAAAAAACAGAGCGCCCGGCGCAGCACAAGCCGCGCCGAAGACTGAGTGCGCGCAGGATGTGAATGCACCTCTGCCGCACGGCGCTCAGGAGGAAGCTGTGCAGGAACAGCCGCTGCCCTCCGCGGAGACTCTGCCGGAAGCGCCGCAGTCGCCTGAGAGCGGTGCTCCCGTGCCGGAACAGGCCGTCCCTGCGCCGGAGACGGAGGCGGAACCCGCGGAAGCTTCGGAGACTCCTCCGGCTGTTTCGGAGGAGGAGCCGGCCGGGGCGGAGCTGACCGGGACGGATCCCGGCGCGCCTCCCGCGCTTGCGGAGGATCTCCTGGGTGCGCTTCCGCCCGAACCGAAGCAGATGCGTGCGCGGCATCGGGAAATGAAGCCCAGAAAAAAGAAAAAGCACCTTGGTTTTCTTGCATTTGTCACGTTCACATTCGTGTTCGCGGCCGCATCCGCCGCATTTGTGTTCCTGTTGTTCAATTTCTCCGGTTCGACGCTTTTTGTCTCGCCGGAGGAGGTTGAACTGCCCAATTTCTTCGGCATGGACATCAGCGACGTGAAAGGCAATCCGGAGTATGCTTCATTCAACTTCATCATCGATGAAGAGTACAGTCAGGATTATGACGAGGGCGTGATCTTTGCCCAGTCCCCCAAAGCGCCCAAGAATGTCAAGGAAAACGCCGTCATCACGCTGCGCGTTTCCAAGGGGATCCAGCGCGTCGAGGTGCCGTCTGTCAGCGGATACACGCTCGACGAGGCGAAAGCGGCGCTCGATGAGGCGAACCTCGCGGTCGTTGTCCGCTATGTTGAGGATGAGGACACTGCCGACGGCTGCGCCATCCGCACCGATCCCGAGGAAGGAGAGATCGTGCAGGGAGGCAGCACCGTTACGCTGTACGTCTCGCGCGAGGACAATTACGTCCACGTCGCCGTTCCGGATGTGGTCGGCAAGAGCGAGGAGTCTGCGCGCAAGCTGCTCGAGGCGTCCGGATTCAGTGTCGCCGTCGCGGAAAAAGAGAGCAGCCGGACGGCCGGAACGGTCATTTCGGTGGCTCCCAGCGGAACGGCTCTGCAAGGAAGTACGATCACGATCACGGTCGCCAAAGGCAATCTCGCGCTGAGCGGCGGCGATCATATGCACAACCTTGTCGCCACGCAGGTCATCCCGCCTTCCTCCACCGGCTACGGCTACACCGTCTACACATGCACGATTTGCGGATTCGCCACATACGGCGACCAGATCCCGCCCACAGGTTGAGCCATGGAGCATCAGAATTACATCATCAAAGGCGTCGGCGGCTTTTACTATGTAAAAACCGCCGACGGCGTTTTGGAATGCCGGGCGAAGGGCATCTTCCGCAAACGCGGCCTCACGCCCGTCGCGGGCGACAACGTCCGTGTTGAGACAGAGGGCGGCAGCCCCGTCGTTGCGGAAATTTTGCCGCGCAAAAATGTGTTTGTCCGTCCGCCCATCGCGAATGTTGACAATTTCTTCATCGTCGTCAGCACGGTGCAGCCGTCGCCCAGCACGCTCGTGACGGACAAACTGTCCGCCATCGCCGTGGACAAGGGTGCGCAGCCGGTCCTGGTGTTGACGAAGGACGATCTGCACAGCGCCGATGAGTTCGCCGCGCTGTATGAGCACAGTGGCATCCCGGTCATCCGTGCGAACGCCGCCACCGGCGAGGGGCTCGACGCGATCCGCGCGCGCCTTGACGGCAGCCTCAGTGTCTTCAGCGGAAATTCCGGCGTGGGAAAGTCGACGCTGCTGTCCGCGCTTTTGCCGGACGTGCGGCTCGAGACGGGCGAGATCAGCAAAAAACTCGGCCGCGGCCGTCACACGACGCGCGAGGTCACGCTGTACGAGGCCCACGGCGGCCTCGTGGCGGACACGCCGGGTTTTGCGAGCCTTGACATGGCAAGCGCCGGAAACATCGACAAGGACGATCTGCAATTCGCCTTTCCGGAGATCGCGCGGCTGTTCGGCAAGTGCCGGTTCACAGGCTGCGCGCACATTGCGGAGAGCGGCTGCGCCGTGCGCGAGGCGCTCGAGCGCGGCGAGATCGGTGAGACGCGCTACGCCAGCTATGCCGAGCTCTACAACGAAGCAAAGGAACGCAAGCAATGGCAAAAGTGAAGTTTTGCGCCGTGTTCGGCGCGCGCCCCGTCTCGGAGCAGATGCGTCCGTATTTTGAGGGGGCGGACTGCGTCATCGCGGCGGACGGCGGCCTGATGAACCTCCGCGCGCTCGGCGTGGAGCCGGACGTCTGCCTCGGCGACTACGACAGCGGTCCGATGCCGGAGGGGCGCGAAGGCGTCATCGTGCTGCCGCGCCAGAAGGATGACACCGATATGCACTACGCCGCGCGCCGCATCCTCGCGATGGGCGCGAAGCGCGCCGTGCTGCTGGGCGGCATGGGCGGCAGGCTCGACCACACGCTGGCAAATCTCGCCACGCTCGTGTACCTCACGGAGCACGGCGTCGACGCCATCCTCGCCGACGAGAGATGCGAGGCGCGCGTCCTTTTGCGCGGCGAACACAGCGTCCCGCCGCGCGAAGGATGGTATCTGTCGCTGTTTCCTGTCGGCGGATCGGCCCGCGTCACGCTGCGCGACGTCTTTTACGAGCTGCAGAGCGAGACGCTCACCGCCTCGTTTCCGCTCGGCGTCAGCAACGAGTTTTCGGACAAAAACGCCTCGATCACCGTCGAGGAGGGGGCGCTCTACCTGCTGATCTGCAAAAAAGAACCGGAACGCTTTTGACGCTTTTTGCATACGCTGGAGCAAAACGAGGGAAAGCGAGGGCGCGGTATGCAGATCGTGACAGTCAAATGTCCCAAGTGGCTCGCGGGCATCGTGCGAGCCGTGTTCGGCGTCAAAGAAAAATAAAAAATCAAACGGGCGGGCCGTCTCGCGCACAGCGGGGCGGCCCGCCCGGCATATTGTCCGCTTTTTTCGCATACAGATAGGGCAAATGGGCGAAAGGGGCGAACTGACCAAATGGAATGGAACACATACAAAGACAGCGCCGCCGTATCGGCATCTGTCTGCGACGTCAAGGCGGAGCTTCCCGTGGAGACAGAGATCCTGATCCCGGACTACCTCCCGCCGGTGTTCAAGGTCGTCAAGTGCTTTGCGGATCTCGTCGTCGTGCAGACATCGCCGTCGGCGGCGCGGCTGACCACGGAGGGCTATCTGCGCATCACAGTGTGGTATCAGGCGGAGAATGGGCTTTTGTGCACAGCGGAGACAAAGTCGCCGTTCTCCAAGCAGGCGGAGCTGCCCGCCGAAGGCGTGCGGTGCCCGGATGCGGTCGTCACGGGCGAGACGGAATACCTCAACTGCCGCGCCGTGAACGAGCGGCGGCTTGAGGTGCGCGGCGCATTCGCACTGTACATCTCCGTGTGCGGCGAGGAGGAGACGGAACTCCTCACGTCCGTCGAGGGCGACGGCGTCTACCGGCGCCAGCAGACGGTCGCGTTCGAGCGCTGCGCCGCCGTCTGCGAGAAGCTCATCACCGCCGAGGAGGAGGCCGCGTTCGACGCCGCGCCCGAAGCGGTGCTTGCCATCGACTGCGCGGGCGGCGTCGAGGAGGCAAAGCTGCTGTCGGGAAAGGCGGTGCTCAAGGGATCTGTGCACGCGCGCATCGCCTACCGGACGGAGGACGGCACGCTGCTTTTCGCGGAAAAGACGGTGCCGTTCAACGAAATTCTCGATGCGCCGGGAGCGGACGAGGCATGCACGTGCTTTGCAACGGTGCAGCCGTCCGGCGCAACGCTTTCGGCAGACGGCAGCGGCCGGTATGCTCTCTCCGTGACGGCCTCTCTGAAGGCGCGCGTCTACCGCTCGGTGGAACTGGCGTGTCTGACGGACGCGTTCGCCACCGGATTCGAGCTGGAGCTCACGCGGCGCGACGTCGCGTTCGACATGCCGGGCGAGATGTTCGTCCGACAGACGGAGGCCGTCGCGTCCGGCGCGCTGCCCGACCCGTCGGTGGAACTCGTCGCGGCGTTCGCGAGCGCGCTCGCGCCCGAGGCGGTGTGCGCGGACGAGGGCTGTATGCTGCGCGGCCGGTGCCTCGTGCACATTTTGTGCCGCAACGAGCGCGGTGAGATCGACTGTCTCGACAAGGCGTGCGAGTACACGATCC
>CALXIU010000236.1 GCA_944388415.1 uncultured Ruthenibacterium sp.
CTCGAACACGTCGCACTCCAGCACCGTGCACGCGCGGCCCGCCAGCTTCATGTCGTCGCGCAGCGGGTGGATGGCCGCGGGCAGGAACTGGTGCGCGAAGCCCATCGCGTCCAGAATGTCGCCCACCACGGGCGTGTACAGTTTTTCGCGCATCAGCGCGAACAACTCGTCGTCATTGTTCCATGCGTTCATTTTCATTCCTCCGTTTTTCGCCGGGCATATGCCCTTCTGTCAACAGCATAGCGCATCAGCGCGCATTTTTCCAGAGGAAACGAAAAAAAGCCGCCGCAGGCGGAGCTTGCGGCGGCTTGGTGCGCTGAAAGGGATTCGAACCCCCGACCTTTTGGTTCGTAGCCAAACACTCTATCCAACTGAGCTATCAGCGCATCTTCTCTTGACACCCGTATTTCTCAGGTGCAAGAGATATTATAGCAAGCGCGGCGCGAAATGTCAACTGCTTTTTTCAAAAAACCGGCATTTTGTTCCGCGGGCCGTCAGTGCGCGGCCAAAAACGCCTCCGCGAGCGCCAGCAGGCGGCGGTCGGCGTCAAACGTCAGCATCCGCCGCGCGGCGGCCACCGGGACGAAGCGCGCCTCCGCCACCTCCGCGGGCTGGGGCCGAAGTTCGCCGTCCGTGTACTCGGCCACGAAGTACACCACGTCCTTCTCCACGCCGCGCGCCGGGCTGTAGCGCGTCGTCTCGCGGAAGCCGTCCACGAAGCGCACGCCGACGCCCGTCTCCTCGCGCGTCTCGCGCGCGGCCGTCTCAAGCTCCGTCTCGCCCGGCTCCACATGCCCTTTGGGAAACGCCCAGTGTCCGCCGTGGCGGTGGCGGATCACCAGCACGCTGCGCTTGCCGTCCGCGCCGCGGAACGTCAGCGCGCCGCACGATTTTTCATATTTCATCTGATTTCCACCTCGGTTTTTGCGCAGCGCTCTCGACGCGGCGTTTATTTTTTGCTATACTGATTAGAGTATCAACATTTAGGGGGACTTTTCCGTGACTTTCTGGGATATGCTTTTGTTTGTCGCCGTCATCGGCGTCATCATGATGCTCGTGTTCATTCCGCTCAGTGATTCTTCCGCCGTAGGCGGCGGGAAGAAGGAGCGCCGCGCCAAGGACCTCGGCGGCTCGCGCGCCGCGTCCGCGCCGCTGTCCGCCGCGCGCCGCTTCGCCATGACGCATCAGTATGAGATCGTCCAGCCCGCGCACCTCACCAGCTCCGGCAAGGAGGCCGACCTCGACTTCCTGCTCGTCGGCTGCTTCGGCGTGCTGGGCGTCAAGTGCGTCGGCCTGGGCGGTACCATCTACGGCGACGCGTCCGAGGCCGAGTGGACGCAGCTGTCCGGCGGCATGCGCACGCCGTTCGCGAACCCCATCGCCGAGGCGTCCGCCGCGACGCGCGTCATCCGCGACGTGCTGTTCGCCGCGAAGCGCAAGAACGTGCCGGTGGAGACCGTCTGCGTGTTCACGAACCCGAAGGCCGAGCTGGCGCTGCCGCGCGGCACGGGCCATCTGACGGTCAAGGAGTTCCGCTCGCTGCTGGCGAAGGACAAATACCTCTACGACAAGGGCGTGGACGAAAAGGCCGTGGCGCAGCTGCTGCGCGACGCGGCAAAGTGACCCCCGCTGAACCTATCGTAACACATCGCGCGGGCGGCGGCGCGGATTTCCCGTCACTATTTACAAATTATTCACAACACATTAACAATCCTTACGCATTCAGCGGATATAATAACAATCACAGAAGGACGGAAGCCGCAATCCGAACTTCTGTACATGATTCCTCCTCACACCAAAAGAGATACCCCTTGAGGCCCCCTGTGTACCGCAGCACAGGGGGTTCTTCTTTTTTTGCACGCCCGATGGAAAAAGCGGCGCGCGCGTGGTATACTGGTTCGGGTAAGCGAGTTTTCGGAAAGGGAAGAATCAGATATGGATCATATCGTTTTGGATCTCGAGTGGAATCAGGCGCCGTCGCGCGACAAGATGGTCACGACGCCCGTGCGCCTCACCGGCGAGATCATCCAGATCGGCGCGGTGCGCGTGCGCGGCGGCGAGATCACGGAACAGCTCAAGTGCGACGTGCGCCCGCGCCACTACACGCAGATGCATTACAAGATCCGCGAGATCACGCACATCACCAGCGCGCAGCTGCGCCGCGGCATCCCGTTCGAGACGGCGCTCGAGCGGCTGCTCGAGTTCGTCGGCACGGACGCGGTGTTCCTCACGTGGGGCCCGGACGATCTGCCCATGCTGCGCATGAACATGGAGCTGTACGGCATGGACACGTCGCGCCTCGCGCGCGGGTACAATTTGCAGCTCATCTACAACGCGCAGCACACGCACCAGCGCGGCCAGTGCTCGCTGGCCGCGGCGCTCGAGCAGCTGGGGCTGGAGCAGTCGCCCAACATGCACGACGCGCTGGCCGACGCGTACGACACCGCGCGCATCGCGTGCGTGCTGGACGTCGCGGGCGGCATCGCGGACTACGAGCGCGTCAATGACCTCTACGGCCCGCTGTCATGCGGCCCCGCCGTCGAGGCGGGCGAGTACGCCACGCCCGACGAGGCGCTCGCGGACCCGCGCGTCAACACCGCCGCGTGCCCGAAGTGCGGCGCGGCGATGGCGTGCCGCCCGTTCGAGCGCCCGCGCTTCGGCAAGACGAGCGCCCTCACGTGCTGCCCCGACCACCCCGAGCACGGCGTCTACAGCGTGCGCGTGCGTGTGATGAAGAAGCAGGAGGGCGAGGGCTTCCTCGTGAAAAAGCAGCTCTACCGCGCGAACGAAAAGGAGCTGGAGCTCTGGCGCAAGGGCTGACCGGCGCTCACAGCCGGATGCCGATGTCCGCCGCGACCACCTCGCCGCAATATTCCGGCGCGAGGCGGTGGCACGGCTTTTCGTCGTGGAACGTCACCGTCAGCTCCGCGCGCACCGCGCCCGCGGCCGCGCGGCCCGTGTCCGCCTCCACGCCCGCGGGCACGTCCAGCGCGAGGACGAGGCCGCGCGCCGCGTGCATCAACCGCGCCGCCGCGGCCGCGCGCTCGCGCAGCTCGCCGCGAAAGCCCGTGCCCGTCACCGCGTCCGCCACGGCGTCCGCGTCGCGCACGAACTCGCGGTCAAAGCCGCTCAGCGCGGCCAGCTCCACGGCGGGCATGTCCATGCGCTCGTACGCATGGCGCGCGCATTCGGTCGCAGGCTCGCCGTCCGTCAGGATCACCAGCACGTCCGCGCCCCGCGCGGCCGCCTCGCGCGCCACGACAAAGCCGTCGCCGCCGTTGTTGCCGCGCCCGCACAGCACCGCCAGCGTGCGCAGCCCCGGCGCGCGCTCAAACAGCAGCCGCGCCGCCGCGCGGCCGGCGCTTTCCATCATCGCATCGTACGACAGCCCGCCCTCGGCGGCGCGCCGCTCGATGTCCTTCATCTGCTCAGCCGTTACCATACGATCACCTCTTCTCTCAGTATATCACGAAAAGGGCGGGACGGAACATGAAAAACACGACGCTTTGTTATTTACAGCGCGACGGCGCGTACCTGATGCTGCACCGCAACAAAAAGCCGGACGACGAAAACGCCGGGCTGTGGCTCGGCGTCGGCGGCAAATTCGAGGAGGGCGAGAGCCCCGAGGACTGCCTTCTGCGCGAGGTGCGCGAGGAGACGGGCCTCTCGCTCACGTCGTACCGCCTGCGCGGCGTCGTCACGTTCGTCTCGACGTGGACGGAGTACATGTTCCTCTACACCGCCGACGCGTGGACGGGCCAGCTGACCGCGTGCAGCGAGGGCGACCTCGTCTGGGTGGAGCGCGAACGCGTCGGGGCGCTCGAGCTGTGGGAGGGCGACCGCATCTTTTTGCGCCTGCTCGCGGAGGACGCGCCGTTTTTCTCGCTCAAACTCGTCTACGACGGCCCGCGCCTCACCCGCGCCGTCCTCGACGGCCGCGAGCTGGCGCCGGAACCGTAAGGGCCGCGCACGGAAGGGAAAATCAAACATGACAGAGGCCCCGCGGCGTTCGCCGCGGGGCCTCTGTGCAACTTGCCGGTAAACTCCCAAAGAGGCGCTTTCTTGCGTCCCCTCAATAGGGCGGCAAGCGCTCTTTTCCAAAGAGCGACGGCAGAGGGGAGCGCGCTGATTGCCAAGCCGCTGGGGGCGGTCATAAAGGCGAAGAAACGCCTGTTTAATTCCCCATGCGGCTGAAGGCCATGACGATGCTGTCGACGCCGAGCAGGAGCAGGTAGGCGCTGGCGAAGCAGCGGATGGTGCGGATCGTGAAAAACGGGTTCATCACCATCAGGAAGCCCAGCACGAGGCCGATGATGTTCACGACGAGCGAGAACCAGTAGATGCCGTCGCCCGCCACGAAGCGGATGTGGCCCAGATGCGTCAGGCGCGAGATGCAGTGCGCGATGAACCAGATCGGGAACAGCACCGTCAGCACCAGCGCGCCCGTCCGCGGGTACACGACCAGCATCACGCCGGACATCACGCTCAAAATGCCGGAGATCAGCGACAGCGTGGGCCCGAAGCCCGTGTACCGCTGCACGTTGATGAACAACACGATGTCGGCCGCGCCCATGACGACGGCGGCGATGCCGTACACGAACACCATCCCCGTCAGCGCCAGATCGGACTTCGCGAACGCGAGGACGCCCAGCGCGATCAGCGCAATGCCGAGGATCAGCTCCACCCAGCCGAATCCGGAACGTCTTTTCATGCCTGTTT
This sequence comes from uncultured Ruthenibacterium sp., assembly GCA_944388415.1. Taxonomy (GTDB): domain Bacteria; phylum Bacillota; class Clostridia; order Oscillospirales; family Ruminococcaceae; genus Ruthenibacterium. The sequence goes on from CALXIU010000236.1 coordinate 4,720, forward strand.
CCCTCCCGTCAGGATCTCCATGAACTCGTCGCCGGTGATCGTCTCCTTCTCGTACAGGAACGAAGCCAGCTCGTCCAGCTTGCCGCGGTTGTCCTCCAAAATCTTCCGCGCCTTCTCGTGCTGGCGCTTGACCAGCTCCACCACCTTGCGGTCGATCTCCTTCTGCGTGTCGGGCGCGCAGGCCAGCGACACGTCGCTGCCCAGATACTGGTTTTGCACCGTCTCCATCGCTACCATGTCGAAGTCCTCGCTCATGCCGTAGCGGGCGATCATCGCGCGGGCCAGCTTCGTCGCCTGCTCGATGTCGTTCGACGCGCCGGTCGTGATCTGCCCGAACACGACTTCCTCGGCCGCGCGGCCGCCGGTGTACGTGGCGATCTTGTCCTCAATTTCTTCCTTCGTCAGCAGGTACTTGTCGCCGGTGTCCACCTGCATCGTGTAGCCCAGCGCGCCGGACGTGCGCGGGATGATCGTGATCTTCTGCACCGGGGCCGAGTGCGACTGCATCGCCGCCACCAGCGCGTGGCCGATCTCGTGGTACGCCACCACTTTTTTCTCGCGGTCGGACAGCACGGCGTTCTTCTTCTGATACCCGGCGATGACCACCTCGATGCTCTCCTCGAGGTCGGCCTGTGTCACGACGGTGCGCCCGCCGCGCACCGCGCGCAGCGCCGCCTCGTTGATGATGTTGCCCAGCTCCGCGCCGGACGCGCCCGCCGCCATGCGGGCGATCGTGTGGAAATCCACGTCCTCCGCCGTCTGGATCTTCCGGGCGTGCACCTTCAAGATGGCCTCGCGCCCCGCGAGGTCGGGTAGCTCGACGGGCACGCGGCGGTCAAAGCGGCCGGGGCGCGTCAGCGCCGGGTCGAGCGATTCAGGTCGGTTCGTCGCCGCGAGGATGATGACGCCCGTGTTCTCCTCGAAGCCGTCCATCTCCGTCAGCAGCTGGTTCAGCGTCTGCTCGCGCTCGTCGTTGCCGCCGTAGTTGCCGCCGGCGCTGCGCTTCTGGCCGATGGCGTCGATCTCGTCGATGAACACGATGCACGGCGACTTCTCCTTCGCCTGCTTGAACAGGTCGCGCACCTTCGACGCGCCCATGCCTACGAACATCTCCACAAATTCAGAGCCGGAGATCGAGAAGAACGGCACGTTCGCCTCGCCCGCGACGGCCTTGGCCAGCATCGTCTTGCCGGTGCCCGGAGGGCCCACCAGCAGGATGCCCTTCGGCATCGCCGCGCCCGCCTTCGCGTACTTCTCGGGGCTGTGCAGGTAGTCCACCACCTCGGCGAGGCTCTCCTTGGCCTCGTCCTCGCCGGCCACGTCGGAGAACTTGATGCCCTTCGACGACTGCACGTACACCTTCGCGTTCGACTTGCCCATGCCGAACGACAGCGAGTTCTTGCCGCCGCCGGCCTGCTCCATCAGCTTCCGGCTCATGTACTGCCCCAGCAGGAAGAAGATCAGGATGGGCAGCCCGAACGTCAGCAAAAAGCTCCAGACGGGCGACACAGGCTCCTCGATCACGCGCGCGAACTTCGCCCCCGCGTCGTGCAGGCGCTCTGTCAGCGTGGGGTCGTCCATCGGCGTCGTGGCGTAGATCACGGTCTGGTCCTTGCCGGTGAACAGGATCTGCGTGTCCTCCACCTGCACGATGCCGATGTCCCCGTCCTCGATCATGTCCATGAACGTGCCGTAGTCCACCTCCGTCACCTGCTGCTGCGACAGCAGCGGCGTCACCAGCAGGTTGAACAGCAAAACGATCAACAGGGCGATTACATAGTAATAGATCAGCGGTTTTCTGGGTTGTTTGACTTCCTTCATGACGGCTGTCCGTCTCCTCTCTGTCCCGTGTGCTGCGCGTCAATGGCCTCCATGGCCAGCAGCAGGGCCCGGTCTGCCCCCTGCAACGCAAAATCCAGCGCGTACTCCGCCAGCAAAATCTTCTCTTCCGCCACGGCGTCCGGGTCGGCGCTGCGCATCGCCTGCGCCTCCACGGCGGCCTGCGCGCGCTGCACGCTGCGCTCCACCTCGGCGTATGCATCCGCCAGCACGGACGCGACGCCCGTCCGCGACCGCCGCAGCTTCGACGCGAGCGCCAGCTCCGTCGCGTCGCACTCAGAGCGCAGCGACCGCATCTCCCGCCGCAGCCGCTCGGGCCCGGCCGTCTCGCTCAGATGGATGCGGCCGCTCAGCCGCGCGAACCGGTCCTCCAGTTCGCAGAGTTTGACGGATAGGATCTCGTGGGCCATCCTTCTGCCTCCCTTCTGAATTTCATTATAAGCGGCGCGCGGTTTCCCGCAATTCGCAGAAACCGCGCCGTGTATAGACACAAAGCGCCGGAGTGTAAAAAAACTTTACACTCCGGCGCTTTTGGCAAATGTTATTTCCGGCCGCCCCACGGCGGGATGTCGGCCGTCATGATGTGATACACGGTGTGGACGATCTCGTCCAGCCGCTCGGTGTCCTCGTCCGTCCAGTTTTCCAGCAGGCCGAGGATCGCCTCGCAGTGATACCGCAGGATGATCTCCAGCTGCGTGTGCGGGCAGTTCGGGTACATGTCCCTGTGCCGTGACGCGAGGTCGAAATATTTCCGGAAGCTCTGGCGCAGCAGACGCCGCAGCTCGTCGCCGTAATTGGTCTTCATGCCGTGCTCCACGTACGGCGCGGCGTTGATGGCCAGCACGAAAAAGCAGCGCAGCCCGGCCTCGCCGTCCGCCTCGTCCATCGCGCGGCGCAGCACCTGCTCGAAATACCCGTCGATCATCCAGCGCAGCAACTCGGGGATGTCCTCAAAATGGTAGTAAAACGCCTGACGGGTGATGTGGCACTGCTCCACGATGTCCTTGACGGTCAGCTTCTTCACGCGGCGGTCCGTCAGCAGGACCTGCGCGGCCTCCGCGATCGTGCGCTTCATGTCGGCCGGCACGGCGACGCCTCCTTTGCAAACGTTCTCTCCTCTGATTATACCGCTCCCGCCCGCGTTTGACAACGGAAACGATCAGGCTCATTCCCGCTTTGACCAGCACCAGGAATCCATCCTTGACCACGGACGCAAAGCGGAAGATCCGCCGTCTGCGCTGGAATTCCTGCCGGACAAGCTGAATGCTCTCTCGTGTTCTGACGTTTGCAAAAGCCGATCAGGCAGCGTGACCGGAAGCAGACAATCAACACAGGAACTGCAACACAAGCAGCGGTGCCTTCCGCGCCTTGGGAAAATATGATATATTGAAAAGTAAGAGACAAATGCCCGCACATCGGGCACGACGACGCAAGAGGATCTGCTTGCGCGCCGGACAGGAAGCGTGACGGTAGACAATACGAAGAAGGAGTGACCTGCATGAATTACAACGTGGTTTTTACAAAAGAAGATCATTTGATCCTGGATTCATACAAGACGGTTCTGGATGGTCTGGCGGATTATCTGGGCGAAGGATATGAATTTGTACTGCACAGCCTTGAAAATGTGGATCACTCCGTCGTGAAAATCATCAACGGGCATCACACCGGACGCAAGGAGGGAGCTCCGATCACGGATTTGGCGTTGAATATGCTGAAAAAAATTCAGGACAATGACAATCAGCCGTATATCTCTTACAATGCGCAGAATAAAAAGGGACAACCGCTTCGCTCCGCGACGATTGCGATCCATGGCACGAACCGGAAGGTGATCGGCCTGATCTGTATCAATTTCTATTTGAATACGCCGTTTGTCAACGTGCTGGAAAATTTCGTTTCGATGCAGTCTGCTGCACCGCAGTTCGCTCCGGAAACCTTTGCCGCAGATATCAATGAACTGATCCGCGAATCATTTGAAACCGTTTATCAGGAGGTCGTGGCGGACGCCTCAGTGCCGGGGTCTCTGCGAAACAAGGAAATTGTACTGCGCCTGAACGAAAGAGGGATATTCAAATTGAAAAACGCCGTCATCATGGTCGCAAACCTCTTGGGGATATCGAAGAACACAGTTTATCTTCATCTTCGCAACAGCGACAAACAATGAAAAATTTTCCATTTTAGTTAAAACTTTTTCCCAAATACTGAACACAATTAACGCTATGCACAATAAAATAAACATAAATTCATCAAAATTTGCATATTGATGAAATATTGTTCAGTGTGCTATGATGTAGATGCAAAGGGGCCCTGCAAAAAAAGTCATCGTAGGAGGGAAAACAATGAAAAAAGTACTGGCTGCGTTCGTAGCGGCATGTCTGATGTTTACCGTCTTGGCAGGATGTCATCAGTCCACCGTTTCTTCGGACGTTCAATCTGCGGCTGTGACCTCCGGGTCTGAAACAGAGCAGGATTCGTCAACGGCAGGAGATAACTGGAAGATCGCCGTCATGACGTCGACCGTGACTCAGGGCGAGGAGCCTTATCGGGCGGCGGAACTTGTGGCTGAAAAATATCCCGGGCGCGTCGTACACGTCACATTCCCGGACAACTTTACAACAGAACAGGAAGTGGCCCTCTCCACGATCCTCAGCGTCGGTGCAGACCCGGACGTCAAGGCATTGCTGATTGCGGGAACGCCGGCAGGCTTCGCCGCTCTGATCGATAAGCTGAAAGAACAGCGCCCGGATATTCTGGTTTGGGCTGGTTCGCCCTCTGATGATGCGACGGTGATTGCAGAGGCGGCAGACGTCGTGTTCAATACGGATATTCCGGAGCAGGGATATCAGCTGGCAGAGGCGGCCTATGAGATGGGCGCTACAACCATTGTACATTATTCTTTCCCCCGTCACATGTCCGTGGAGCTCCTTCTTGAGAGGCGCAACAATATGGAAGAACGGGCGCTGGAGCTTGGCATGACGTTTGTGGACGGCACGACGCCGGATCCCACGTCTGATGCGGGCACGACCGGAACGCAGCAGTTCATTCTGGAAGACGTTCCCAAGATGATCGAACAGTACGGTGAGAATACAGCGTTCTTCGGCACGAACCAGGCACAGGTCGAGCCGATGATCAAGACGGTCCTGGAAGAGGGCGGCATTTTCCTGATGCCCAATGATCCGTCGCCGTTTATTGGCTACCCGAGCGCGCTCGGCATTGAAGTCCCGGAGGAAAATCAGGGCGATTTCGAGTGGATGAACGAGCAGATCTCTGAAAAACTGGCTGAGTTGGGCATGTCGGGCCGTGCCGGCAACTGGAATATTTCGCTCCAGATCCTCAATCTGCAGGTAGGCGCCGCTTATGCGGAAGCATTTATCAACGGCGAGACCAACGGTGAATTCTTCGACCGCGACGTGTTCGAAAGCGTAATGAAGGAAGTGGCTGGCGAGGAAGTCAGCATTCAGGCCTATCAGGATCCGGCGACGGAACAGGAACTCGAAAACTATATGGTCGTGCTTGCTGATTTCATGGCATACTGAGAGAAGTAAAAAAAGAAAGAAAAGGGGGAAAGGCAGCAATGGTTCAGGTGAAAACAGCAAATGCACCTGCTGCTGTTGGGCCGTATTCTCAGGCGGTCTCCGCGGGCGGATTCCTGTTCGTTTCCGGTCAGCTTCCGGCTGACCCGGCAACAGGGAAGATCGTGGGCTCGGAGATCACAGAGCAGACGCATCAGGTTTTTCACAATCTGCGTGCAATCCTGCAGGAGAGTCGGTGCGATTTTAAGGATGTCGTCAAAGTGACGGTCTTTTTGAAGAGTATGAATGATTTCAATCAGGTCAATGAGGTGTATGCGCAGTACTTCTCACAGGGGATCCTGCCCGCGCGGGCGGCAGTCGAAGTATCGCGCCTTCCCAAGGACGTCTCCGTCGAGATCGAAGCGGTTGCCTGTTTGAACGGCTGAATCATGAGGTGTTGTAACAATGAGCAGAATGATGTTGACTCACGTGCGCCTTGTCGATGGCACGGGCGCACCGGCGCTGGAGGACGGAATGCTTGTCTATGCGTCGCCAAAGGGATACGAAGGGAAAACCGGTATTCTCTATGCCGGAAAAATGAATGTGGCGTTGGTGCAGACGGCCGGGCCGGATGACGTGGTGGTGGATCTGAACAACGAATATACCGCGACGCCGGGCCTGTTCAATACACACGTTCACCTTGACCTGCAAATGCCGGGCGCAGGCTTCCGCCTCGACCCGCTCGGTCCTGCGTTCCGTTCGCTTAAGGCGTACCGCCGAGCGGCGGAGGCGCTGAACTGCGGTGTGACTACGCTGCGCAATGTAGGCGGCGGCGACTACTTCGACGTAGCCATCCGCAAAGCGGTGTCACTCGGAATGCTGATGGGTCCGCGTATCCTGACATGCGGATGCACGCTGATGGCGCATGGTGGCCACGGCTACGCTGATTACGGCGCGATCGAATGCACCGGTCCATGGGACTTTATGCAGCGCACCCGCGAGCAGCTGGCGAACGGCGTGGATATGATCAAGCTGGGCTTGACCGGCGGTCTGGAAGGCGCGCACGAGGGTTTGTGCGACCGTCAGGTGACCAACGAGGAGATCGAGGCCGTCGTTTGGGCGGCGCACGCGGCTGGTAAAAAGGTCGCGGCGCATCTCTCCGATGACTCCACCATCCGGGATGCTGTGAGCCTTGGGCTTGACTCCGTGGAGCACGGCTATGCGATGAAAGAGGACACCGCCAAGCTGATCGCCGAGAAAGGAAAGTTCTATACGCCGACCCTGTGCGTGTCGTCGGAAGACGGCGTGGATTACATGCTGAAACACGGGTTCCCCAGAAGAAATATCCAGAAGAGCTTCGATGCTGTGGAAGGACATCACGCAGCGGTGCGCTACGCCCATAAGCATGGCGTGAAAGTGTGCATCGGAACGGATATGGTCCCATCGGATCCCGTCGTGGCCGGCACGAACGCCACGGTGCGCGAAATGGAACTGCTGAATGAGTTCGGCGATTTCACTCCACTGGAGACCATCCGGGCGGCGACCTCGACGAGCGCGGAACTGTGCGGTCTGGAAAAAGTCACGGGTACGCTGAAAGAAGGCATGGAGGCCGATATCATTGTAGTCAAGGGACGTCCGGACGAAAACATCTCTGCCATGCGGGATTTGTGCTTTGTCGCCAAGGGCGGCAGCCTCGTGTGGAGCGAGCTGCCCGGTTACGTCCGCAGGAATTTCAATATAGCCAGGGACGACGAACAGATGGACGGCGGCACTTTCTGCAACTGGT
>CALXIU010000237.1 GCA_944388415.1 uncultured Ruthenibacterium sp.
ACCCGCTGATCCGCTCGACGACGCCGGGGCTTGAGACGAACCGTCACGGATGCATCATCACGAACGGCGACGACGGCCTGACGACGCGCGAGGGCGTGTACGCGGGCGGCGACGCGGTGACGGGCGCTGCGACGGTCATCCTCGCGATGGGCGCCGGCAAGCACGCCGCGAAGGCTATCGACGAGTACATCAGGAGCAAAGAGTAATGCACAGCGTGGAAAACGCGCTCTGCAAGGAAAAATTCACGCGCAGCACTTGAAAGCGCCGCGCGGGTTTGCTATACTCTTGAAGAAAGCGGGCGTCGACCCACGGCCGTTCGGCCGTGGGTCGACGTGTGTCAGGAAGCGCCGCCCGGCGCTTTTCAAAAAGAGGAGGAGAGTTTCCCATGAGCAATGAACCCAAAAGCGGCACGCTCAACGACGGCATTTACGACGCCCGTAAACTGGGCATCCCCAAAATGCTGATCCTTGGCGTGCAGCACACGTTCGCCATGTTCGGCGCGACCGTTCTCGTCCCGATCATCACCGGTCTGGACGTCTCGACCACGCTGCTGATGGCCGGTCTCGGCACGCTGCTGTTCCATCTGATCACGAAGGGCAAGGTCCCGGCATTCCTCGGTTCCAGCTTCGCGTTCCTCGGCGGTTACGCCGCCGTGGCCCCGGTGCTGGCGGACGGTACGCCCAACACCGAGCTGCTGCCGTACGCCTGCGGCGGCGTCGTTGTGTCGGGCCTGATCTATGTCATCATGAGCGCGCTTATCAAGGTGTTCGGCGTCAAGAAGATCATGCGTTTCTTCCCGCCCGTCGTCACCGGCCCCATCATCATCGCCATCGGCCTGATCCTTGCGCCGTCGGCCATCACAAATTGTTCCGAAAACTGGCTTCTCGCGTTCGTTGCGTTCGCGCTGATCGTCATCTGCAACATCTGGGGCAAGGGCATGGTCAAGATCCTCCCCATCCTGATCGGCGTCGTCGGTTCGTATATCGTCGCGCTGCTGATGGGTGAGGTCAATTTCAGCGCCGTTCTGGACCCGTCGCAGCCCATCTTCGCGCTTGCGCTGCACCCGTCGTCCTTCGCCAAGTTCAGCATCAGCGCGTGCATCACCATCGCGCCGATCGCGCTGGCGACCATGATGGAGCACATCGGCGACATCGCCGCCATCAGCGCCACGGCGAACAAGAACTATCTGGCCGACCCGGGCCTGCACCGCACGCTGCTGGGCGACGGTCTCGCCACCAGCTTCGCCGGATTCTTCGGCGGCCCGGCCAACACGACGTACGGCGAGAACACCGGCGTGCTCGCGCTGACGAAGGTCTATGACCCGCGCGTCATGCGCATCGCGGCGTGCTGCGCCATCATCCTGTCGTTCTTCCCGCACTTCGGCGCGCTGATCCAGACCATCCCCACCGCCATCATCGGCGGCATCTCGTTCGTGCTGTACGGCATGATCTCCGCCATCGGCGTGCGCAACGTCGTCGAGAATCAGGTCGACTTCACGAACTCCCGCAACCTGATCATCGCGGCCGTCATCCTCGTCAGCGCGCTGGGCTTCAATTCCGTCGGCGGTATCACCATCCCGCTCGGCGCCGAGAACAGCTTCACGCTGTCCGGCCTCGCCATCGCGGCCATCGTCGGCATCCTGCTCAACGCCATCCTGCCCGGCAACGACTACGAGTTTGGCCGCGACCTCGAGGGCGACACCGCCGTGAACTTCAAAGTCTGATAAAAAAATCGAAAAAAGGTATTGACTTTTTTTCGGAAATCAGGTATAGTTATTTTCGCCGCCAGTGAACAGGCGGCGAAAATATGGGCCTGTAGCTCAGTTGGGAGAGCGTTCGGTTCGCATCCGAGAGGTCAAGGGTTCGAATCCCTCCAGGTCCACCACAAAACCGCGAAGCACTCAGACGTGCTTCGCGGTTTTTTGATATCTTGCACAAAAACGCGGCGGACGTCAACAGGCGTCCGCCGCTGTTTTTATGCGTTCTCCTGAGCGCGCAGGCTCTCCTCAAGGTCATCGAGGAACCGGCGCAGCACGGAGGTGCGCTGCTGCGGAAGATAGACAGCCCCGAACGACAGCGGCTCGAGGTCCGGCATCGGCACATACCGCATCCCGGGGATCCGCGCGCTCGGAAAATCCATTGTGATCGCGAACGCATAGCCCACGCCCACCAGCGTGTTGCTCACCTCAACGTTGTCGCAGAACAGCATCTGGTCCGGGCTGCGTCCCTCCATGATGCGGTGCTGGATGGTAAACAGCGTCTGCGGACAGTTCGGCGGCCTGCATATGGCGATGCGGCCCGTTTCCGGATCACGCAATTCTTTGACTGTGACGGTCTCGCGCTGTGCCAGCGGATGATTCTTGCCGCACAGACATGCGATGCGCGCGCGCGTCAGCTCCCGGTACCGCACCTTCGCGGGCGCCGTCTCCCGGAAGGAGAACATCATGTGGATCTCGCCCTCCTTCAGAAGGTTTTCCAGCGAGTCGAAGGGGATCAGCCGCAGAGCGGGGATCACGTCCGGCGAGTGTTCGCGCAGCCGCTGCAGCGCGGGCTGCAACAGGCGCAGTTCCGCGATGTTGCGGCACCCGAGGCCGATGCGCTCGGGCATCGACTCGCGGCACTCCTTCATCCGAGCGTATGACAGCCCGGACAGCCGCAGGATCTCGCTTGCATACTGCGTGAACACAAAGCCCTCGCTCATCAGCCGCACGCTCTTGCTCGTGCGGTGGAACAGCTTCACGCCCAGCTCGTCCTCCAGCGTGTTGATCTGATGGCTCACCGCCGGCTGTGTGATGCGCAGCTGTTCGGCCGCACGAGAAAAATTCAGAAAATTTGACACCGCGAAGATCATCATCGCGCAGCGCATTTCCAGCGTCGAACATGCCGACCGCATCCTCGTGCTGGACAATGGCCGCGTCAACGGCTTCGACACGCACGAAAACCTCATCAAGACGAACGCCATCTACCGGGAGATCTATGAATCCCAGATCAAAGGCGGTGGCGACTTCGACCAGCCGGCATGAGAGGAGGAGAGAAATTCATGAAACAGAAACCGTCCGCAAGCGCATCGCTTTCGGTGCTCAAGCGCGTCATGCGCTACATGCTGAGCGTCTATAAAGTGCAGTTCACGCTCGTTGTGTGCTGCATCATCGTCTCCGCCGTGGCCACTGTCATCGGCGCGACGTTCCCGCAGAAACTCGTCGACGATTACATCGTCCCGATGATCGAGACAGGCTCCACCGACTTCAGCGCCCTCGCCGCCGCGCTTGTGCAGCTCGCGTGCGTCATGGCCATCGGCATCGTGGCAGCCTTCTCCTATAACCGCATCATGGTGTCCGTCAGTCAGGGCACGATGCGCCGCCTGCGCAACGACCTGTTCCACAACATGGAGGCGCTGCCCATCAAGTATTTCGACACGCATGCCCACGGCGACATCATGTCCGTCTACACCAACGACGTCGACACGCTGCGCCAGCTGCTCGGCCAGAGCATCCCGCAGGTCATCAACTCCAGCATCTCGATGTTCGCGACGCTCATCACGATGCTCATTCTCAACCCGGCGCTGACTGTCATTTCCATCGTCACCGCGCTCATCATGTTGTGCGTGACGGCCAACTTCTCGAAGCTGTCCGGCAAATATTACGTCGAGCAGCAGCGCAACCTCGGCATCGTCGACGGCTTCATCGAAGAGATGCTCGACGGCCAGAAGGTCGTCAAGGTGTTCTGCCACGAGGAGGCGGCCAAGGCCGACTTCCGCCGCGTCAATGAATCGCTGCGCCAGAGCGCCGACATGGCGAACCGCTACGCGAACCTGCTGATGCCGATCAACGCCAACATCGGCTGGCTCAGCTACGCGTTTATGGCCATCGTGGGCGCGGTGCTCGGCATCAACGGCCTCGCGGGCGTCACGCTCGGCACCGTCATCACGTTCGTCGGCCTGAACAAGAGCTTTACGCAGCCCATCACGCAGGTCAGCATGCAGGTGAACTTCGTCGTCACCGCCGCTGCCGGCGCGCAGCGCGTGTTCGACCTGATGGATCAGGAGCCCGAGAAGGACGAGGGCTACGTCGAGCTCGTCAACGCGAAGGAGAACTCCGACGGCACGCTGACCGAGTGCGCCGAGCGCACGAACGTCTGGGCGTGGAAACACCCGCACAAGGCCGACGGCACCGTCACGTACACGCGGCTCGAGGGCGGCGTCATGCTCGACGGCGTGGACTTCGGCTACGACGAGAAAAAGCTCGTGCTGCACGACATCTCCCTGTACGCGAAGCCCGGCCAGAAGATCGCCTTTGTCGGCGCGACCGGCGCGGGCAAGACGACGATCACAAACCTCATCAACCGATTTTACGACATCGCCGACGGCAAGATCCGGTATGACGGCATCAACATCAACAAGATCAAAAAGCCGGACCTCCGCCGCTCGCTCGGCATCGTGCTTCAGGACACGCACCTGTTCACCGGCACGGTGATGGAGAACATCCGCTACGGCAACCTCGACGCGCACGACGACGAGTGCATCGCCGCCGCGAGGCTCGCGGGCGCGGACGGTTTCATCCGCCGCCTGCCCGACGGCTACAACACGATGCTCACCGGCGACGGCGCGAACCTCTCGCAGGGCCAGCGCCAGCTGCTCGCCATTGCCCGCGCCGCTGTGGCCGACCCGCCCGCGCTGATCCTCGACGAGGCGACGTCGTCCATCGACACCCGCACCGAGAAGCTCGTGCAGGACGGCATGGACGCGCTGATGTACGGCCGCACGACGTTCGTCATCGCGCACCGCCTGTCCACCGTGCGCAATTCTGACTGCATCATGGTCATGGACCAGGGCCGCATCATTGAGCGCGGCACGCACGATGATCTCATCGCCAAAAAAGGCACATATTACCGTCTCTATACGGGCGGCCTCGACGAGGCCGGCGCCTGACAATGACGAAAAACGAGGCAGGGGCCGGTTTTGAACCGGCCCCTGAGGCTGTCGAAAAAGTTCGACAGCCTCCTGAGGGACACCAAACGCACCACCCGCGCGATGCGCGGGGGATGCTTATTGGTTTCCCCCAGTACCCTTTTCCGGCGAAAAAACACC
>CALXIU010000238.1 GCA_944388415.1 uncultured Ruthenibacterium sp.
AGAACGAACGGAGGGATCGTTTTGCCGGAGAGCGGAAAAGTATACGCGCGACAGTATGCGTATGAGACGCTGCGCGAGCGCATCGTTTCGTGCCGCTACGCGCCGGGCGAGCTGCTGAACGAGACGGCGCTGGGCGAGACGCTCGGCGTGAGCCGCACGCCCATCCGTGAGGCGCTGACCCGTCTGGAGCGCGAGTGTCTGGTGGAGATCCTGCCGAAGATCGGCGTGCGCGTGACAGACATCAGCGTGGCGGACATCAATGAGATCTATGCGACGCGCGAGCTGATCGAGCCGTACATCATCGAGACGAGCGCCGCCGCCGTCGACCGCCGCGCCCTGCTGCGCGTGCGCGAGGCGCTGACGGCGCAGACGCCGGTCACCGACGAGCAGACGGAATATGATATGGACAGCGACCTGCACGCGCTGCTGCTGGCGTCGAACCGCAACCGGTATCTCGCCGCCGCCATCGACAACGTCTACGCGCAGAACCAGCGCGTGCGCGTGATGACGGGCCGCCGCAGCGCCGGCCGCCTCGCCGCGACGCGCAAGGAGCATCTGGCCATTGTGGACGCCATTTTGCTGGAGCAGTACGCCGCGGCCGCCGAGGCCATGCGAAGCCATCTGCGCCTTTCGAAGGAGGCCGCCATCCGCAGCCTGCTGGGCGGCTGAGCCGCGCCCTGCGACATGTTCCGCAGAAAATTGAAAACCGTTGAAGGCCCGCGCCGCAGACAGTGTTGTCTGCGGCGCTTGAGTCTGTCGAAAAAGTTCGACAGACTCCTGAGGGACACCAAACGCACCCCCCGCGCCGCGGCGCGGGGGGATGCTTTTTGGTTTCCCCCTACGGCCTTCGCGCCCGGAAGGGGCGCGATTTGCTTTGCAAACCGGCCGGTGCCTTGCACAGTCCGCAGGACTGTGCATCGCCGCGGCGAACGGCAACCCCTTTCCGGCGAAAAAGCACCCGATTTTGCGCACTACGCACACAAAATCGGGTGCTTTTTCTGTCAAGGTGTCGGGATTCCCGGTACATGCCCGGGAATCCCGACGTCATTTTATCCTTCTTTTTCAGAAAAAATTTATCGCCAGGCTGCCGCGCCGGACGGCCGGGAAGGAGGCATGGAATGTCACGCGGAGGGCGTGCTATCGTGTAGACAGCGAAGAGCCGCCGGGGGACGCCGGTCCCGCGGCTCTTTGTCATCACGAGAGAGAGGAGGTTGCACGATGGCGAAGAAAAAGCTGAACGTGAAGAACACGGGAAGCATGGTCGTGGAGGCGACGAAGAAGCAGCGCGGCGCGCCCAAGCCCAAGACGAGCGCGCCCAAACCCGCGAAGTGACGAGAGGAGGCAGCATGGAGCAGGACATTTGGCAGGAGGCCGAGGCGGCGGACGCCGGCGTGCCGGACGCGGAGGAGGTGTCCGACGCGCCCCCAGCGCAGCCGGAGACGGAGCGGGAGGATGAGACGTCCGGCGTGCTGGACCGGCCCGGCCCGGAGTTTGAGCGGGAGCTGGAGGCCATCCGCGCGCTTGATCCGCAGGTGAGGGGCTTTGCGGATATCCCGCGGATGGAGTCGTTCCCGCGGTTCATCGAGCTGGCGCAGAAGGGGTTCGGCTTTCTGGACGCGTTCCGCGCGGCGAACTTCGACGCGATCGTCGAGCGGCGCGCGAAGGCGGCGCGGCAGGAGGCGGTCAACGAGCTGCGCTCCACCCGGCACATGGAGCCGGTGGGCGGCGCGGCGGAACCTGTGTCGGACATGACGCAGGAGGAGCTGGACTGGTGGAAGGCGTTCGGTTTCTCGGAGAAAAAGGCAAGATATTATCACGAACAGTACAAAAAGGAGAGATGAAGATGTTCACTGTGTACAAGAGGGACGTCGCGGACGTGGAGCCGACCGTCTATCTGCCCGGCGCGGCGAGCCTGGCGCTCGGCTCGGCGGCGGCGCTGACGTCCGGCAGCCTCGCGAAGGTGGGGACGTCGGCGAAGCCCGACTACATCATTCTGGGCGCGCAGCGCGCCGACGGCACGTATCCCGCCGCGCGCGTGCAGGCGACGACGGTGTACGCCGCGCCGTGCTCGGCGGCCTCGGCCGCCGCGGCGGGCACGAAGGTGACGCTGGACGCCGACGCGCTGGGCGTGACGGCCACGTCGGGCGGCGCGTTCACCGTCGAGGGCGTGCTGGACGAGACGCAGCCCGACGGCAAGCCCATCGTGACGGGCCGCTTCGCATGATCGCAAAAAGGAGGAAGATGAGATGAACGGAGTGATTTTTTCCAAGGGATCCGGCGTCGCCGACAGCGTGTTCGGCAAGAGCCAGGAGCCCATCCGCGTGATGATCGACGAGAACGTGGAGGCGTTCCGCGCGCAGTCGATGATCCACCGCCTGTTCTTCATGGACAAGAGCAAAAACTACGCCGAGAAGTACACCAGCGAGACGAGCCTCGGCGATTTCGAGAACGTCGGCGAGAACGGCGCGTACCCGAAGACGTCGATGCGCGAGGGCTACGCGAAGGTGATCGAGCCGGCGACGTGGAAGTCCTCGTTCGAGGTGACGCAGGAGATGGTGGAGGACGCGAAGATCGGCAAGATTCGCTCGCGCGCGAACATCTTCGCCACGAGCTACAACCGCACGCGCGAGAAGTTCGCCGCGTCGCTGCTGGCGGGCGGCACGGGCAGCACCGTCACAGTGGGCGGCAGCGTGTACGACACGACGTGCGCCGACGGCAAGCCGCTGTTCTCGACCTCGCACCCGTCCGTGACGGGCGGCGCGGCGGCGCAGTCGAACCTGTTCAAGGGCTCGTTCTCGGTGGCGGCGCTCGACGAGCTGCAGGAGCGCATGCAGGGCTTCACGGACGACGACGGCAACCTGCTGGCGCTCGCGCCGGACACGATCGTCATCCCGAACTCCGGCCCGCTCAAGCGCGCGGTGCTGGAGGCCGTGGGCAGCGAGTTCGACCCGAACTCCGCGAACAACGCCGTCAACTTCCAGATGGGGCTGTGGAACGTCATCGTCTGGAACTACCTGCCCAAGACGATCGCCGACAAGCCGTACTTCCTGATGCTCGACTCGAAGTTCAAGGACGACTACATGTGCCTGCCGTTCGTCGACCGCGTGCCTCTGACGGTGCGCAGCGACATCGACCCGAATACCGACGCGAACGTGTTCAAGGGCCGCGCGCGCTTCGGCGCGGGCTTCAACAACTGGCGCTGCATCGCCCTGTGCGGCGAGGGCGTCACGGGCACGGCGCTGACGAGCGGGACGACCGCATCGACCGGCGCATAAAACACGAGCGGGGCGGCGCGCAGCCGCCCCGCTCTCTTTTTGGGGAAAGGATGTGAGACGATGACATGGGGCGAGACGAAGCTGGCGGCGCTGCAGAAGATGTTTGCGGCGGAGGGAGACGAGGTGCGCGAGGATGAGTCCACGCGCGAGTACCTGCTGGCGATGCCGCACGCCGCGTGCGAGGGGATGCTGCTGCTGTGCGAGTCGCGGCCGCTGCGCCGGTGCGTGACGATCGTGCGCGAGACGGGCGCGAGCCCGTCGTGCTACGATCTCGAGCAGCTGACGGACGATTTCTGCGCCGCGGACGGCGCGGAGGTGTATTTCGCGGACAGCCGCGAGCCGGTGCCGGGCGCATGGGTCTCGGCGGGAAGCTGGCTCCACATACCGCAGGCGGCGGTGGGGTCTCTGGAGGCGTGGTACACGGCGTACCCGCCGCGCCTGACGGCCGACACGCCGGACGACGAGGAGCTGCCGCTCGCGCCGGACGCGGCGACGCTGCTGCCGCTGTACATCGCGAGCGAGCTGTACAAGGACGACGACAACGCCATCGCGACGATGTACCGCAACGAGTTCGAGCTGGCGCGCGAGGCGCTGACGCCGCGCGGCGGCGGCGAGCAGCGCGAGGCGTGGCAGTCGGTGAGCGGCTGGTGCTGAGGAGGCGGAGATGAGACAGTTTTCGATCCCGACGCAGCCGTCGCGCAGCATTCTGAAGATCGACACGTTTCTGGGCGTCGACTACACGAACAGCCCGTCGAACGTCGACCGCCGCCGCACGCCGAACGGCGAGAACATGATCCGCGACGTGCCGGGCAAGGTGCGCAAGTGCATGGGATACCAGACGCTGCACCAGTTTGACGCGCGCGTCAACGGCGTGCATTTCCTGGCGGACGGCACGGAGTATCTGGTGCACGCGGGCACAAAGCTGTACCTCGTGCCGGAGACGGGCGAGCCGGAGCTTCTGCGCTCCGACCTCGCCGACGCGCGCAGCCGCGCGTGGCAGTTCGGCGAGCGGCTGTATCTGATCGATGGCAAAAAAATGCTCGCGTTTGACGGCGAGAGCGTCTCGGACGCGTCGGACGGCGCGTACACGCCGCTGTTCACGATCGCCCGCGCGCCAAACGGCGGCGGCACGCAGTACGAGGAGCTGAACCTGTTGCAGCCCGCGTTCACCGAGCGGTTTCTCGGCACGGCGGCGGACACGCAGTATCACCTGTCGTTCGGTGATCTCGACGACACGCCGGTCACGGCGCAGGTGCTGAACGCGTCGGGCGTGTGGACGGCGCTTGCGGAGAACACGGATTTCACGGTCGACCGCACGGCGGGCATCGTGACGTTCTCGACGGCGCCGGGCGCCAGCCCGGTGGAGGGCGAGGACAACGTGAGCATCACCGCCTGCCGCACGGTGGACGGCTATGCCGGGCGCGTGGACCGCTGCACGGCGGGCGCGGTGTACGGCGTGAACGGCGCGGCCGACCGGCTGTTCCTCGCGGGGGACCCCGAGCTGCCGAACACCGACCGCTACAGCGGCCGCAACGACCCGACGTACTGGCCCGACACGGCGTACGCGGCGCTGGGCACGCAGGCGTCGGCCATCGTGGGCTACAGCATCGTGGGCGGGTATCTGGCGGCGCACAAGGACGGCATGGAGGACGGGCGCAACATCATCCTGCGCGAGGGCGTGCTGACGGACGGCCGCCCGGCGTTCCCGGTGGTGAACACGCTGCAGGGCGAGGGCGCGGCCGCGCCGCACTCGTTCGCGTATCTGTGCAACGAGCCGCTGTTTCTGACAAAACTCGGCGTGTACGCGGTGACGCCGCAGGACGTGACGGGCGAGCGCTACGCGCAGAGCCGCAGCTTTTTCATCAACGAGAAGCTGACGCGCGAGCCGGATCTGGCCGACGCGGCCGCGGCCGTGTACCGCGACATGTACTGGCTGTGCGTGGGCGGCGCGGCGTACATCCTTGACGGGTTGCAGTACGCAGCCGTGAAGGACGCGCCGTACTCGTCGCGCCAGTACGAGTGCTTCTACCGCACGAACCTGCCCGCGCGCGTGATCTTCGTGCGCGCAGGCGCGCTGTGGTTCGGCGCGACGGACGGGCGGCTGTGCCGGTTTTACACGGACGCCGACTCCACGGCGTCGTATCAGGACGACGGCGAGCCGGTCCGTGCGGTGTGGGAGACGCCGGACCTCGCGGGCTCGCTGTTTTACAAAAAGAAGACGTTCAGGCACCTGGCCGTGCGGCTGGCGAGCGCGGTGGCGACGAGCGTGCGCGTCTCGGCGCAGCGGCGCGGCATCTGGACGGCGCTGAAGGAGGACGGAACGTCGGCGCTCCACTTCGACTGGGCGCACTGGGACTGGAGCCGCTTCTCGTGGTCGAACGACGAGACGCCGCACACGCTGAGCGTGAAGATCCGCGTGAAAAAGGTGGACAAGGCGCGCTTCCGGCTGGAAAACGACGCGCTGAACGAGCCGTTCGGGCTGGAGGAGCTGGCGCTCGAGTACGTGGAGAGCGGCAATTACAAGAACTGACGGCGCGCAGCGCCGCATAAGGAGGGAACGTATGATCTTCAAAGGACGCAATCAGATCCCGTACGCCTATGGCTGCTACGGCTACACGCGCGGCGGCGGCAAAACGTGGCACGGCGGGCAGGACATCGTCGGCCTCGACGACGTGCGCGTGCGCGCGCTGCGCGGCGGAACAGTCGTGCAAAGCCGCATCGTGACCGACCATTCGAACCTCACGTGGGAGTGGGGCAACTACGTCACCGTGCGGACGGCGTCGGGCGAGCAGGACATCTACGCCCATCTCGACAGCCGCGCCGTCGTGGCCGGGCAGACGGTCAAGGCGGGCGACATGCTGGGCATCATGGGCAGCACCGGCAACGCCGCCGGCGGCTACAAACACACGCACTACGAGCGCCGCAAAGCAGACGGCAAGACGGCCGTCGACCCGTCCGCCGTCTCCGGCTGCGCCAACAAAGCGGGCACGTACGGCGAAGCGCCGTCCGCCGGAGACAGGCAGTACACGGCGACGCCGCTCGTCGGCGGGCTGCGGCTGCGGCCCTACCCGGAGGCCAGCGACGACAACTGCAACGGAGCGCTGGCGGTGCTGGAAAAGGGCAAGGCCTATCCGCTGGTGCAGACGCGAAACGGCTGGGCGTTTCTGCGCACGGGCGAAAATTCCGGCGGCTGGGCGTGCATCTCAGAGGCGGACAGCACGTATCTTTCCATTGAGGAGGTGTGACGGATGAAGCTGAATCTCACGGTCCGCGCGAAAAACCCGTGGTTCTGGGTGGGCCTCGCGGGCGTCGTGCTGACGGCGATGGGCGTCTCGCCCGAGATGCTCACGAGCTGGGGCGCGGTGGCGGACGCGTTTCGGGCGCTCGTCACGAACCCGTTTCTGCTCGGCAGCGTCGCGGTGGCGGTGCTGGGCGTGCTGGTGGACCCGACGACGGCGGGCGTGGCGGACTCCGAGCGCGCGCTCGCGTACACGGAGCCTCAGTGAGACGGATATGAGCGAGGCGCTTCAGTGGCTGCTGGCCGCGTGCGCCGGGATCGTCACGCTGGCGACGGCGGCGGAAAAGATCCGGATGGTCTTCTCCCCCGTCTCGAAGGCGGCCAAGCGGTTCGACGAGCGGCTGGACGATCACGAGGGGCGCATCACGCGGCTGGAACGGCATGAGGACAGCGATCTGCGCCGCATCGTGGAGGCGGAGGAGATGAGCCGGGTGCTGTGCAACGGCATCTTCTGCCTGCTGGAGGAGGCGGAGAAAACGGCCGCGCCGGAGGACGCGCAGACGATCCGGGCGGCGAAAAAGGAACTGCGGGATTACATCATTCGCAAATGAAAGGAGAAACTATGGCAGTATTGATCGGCGGCGAGCGCGGCTCGTACACGGACGGAAACAACCCCTATTACAGCAGCGAGGACCGCTACAAGGACTGGCTGTACGGCAGCCCATCGGACAAGAAAGAAGAGAAAAAGAAGACCTCGTCCGGCTCGTCGTCCAAGGGAACGAGCGACGCGGCATATCAGGCGATGATCGACGCGATGAACGCCATCTACGCGCAGCAGCAGGCGGCCGCCGCGGAGGCGGAGCGGAAGAAGCGCGAGGCCGCGCAGGCCTCGTACGACCGCGGCCTCGCGGCGCTGGAGGGCGCGTACGGCGCGGTGTCGCAGAGCGCGAAGTCCAGCTACGACGCCGCGCTGGGCGCGATGCAGGCGAGCTATGACGCATCGGCGGACAAGCTCAACGCCGAGGCGGGCGACAGCCTGCAGCAGGCGTACATCAACTACATGATGTCGAAGCGCGACCTTGAGCAGCGCCTCGCGGCGCAGGGACTCTCGGGCGGCGCGAGCGAGTCGGCCGCGGCGTCGATGTACAACACGTACGGCAACAATCGCAACGCCATCGTGCGCGACCGCGCGCAGAGCCTCGCGGATCTGCTTTTGAAGCTGGACACGAACAAGTCGTCGGCGCTCGAGGCGTACAACTCGCGCATGGCGGAGCTGGAGGCGCAGCGGATGCAGTACAAGATGCAGCTGGAAAACGAGCTGGCAAACCTGCTCACGTCGGCGGCGACGAAGAACTATGAGGCGCAGTTCGGCATCTCGAACGACTACCTCTCGCAGCTGCTGGCGCTGCAAAAATCCATGCTGACCTGACGGGCGCTGAGACCGTCGAACCCGTTCGACAGGGCGAAAATAGCGAGTGGCCTCCCCTCAATGGGAGGCGAGAAAATGCATCTTTTGAGAGTTTATCGACAAGCTAAGGCGCGTCCCGGACCTGAAAACGGTCCGGGACGCGCCTTTTTTTGTATCTTCCCGCCGGTCAGTCCGCCGGCACGCTGCGGTAGTGGTTCATGTCGCTGAACACCTGATACCGCAGCCGCGCGGCCTCGAGGCGCACGCGCAGCGGCGGCCCGGCGTTGATCTGCTCCAGCACGGCGCGCAGCCGGTTGACGGACTCAGCGCACAGTGTCTCCGGCCGGAAATAGGCCAGCGTGACGTGCGGTGTGAGCGGCCGTTCGAGCAGCACGACGTCCTGAAACGCGTCGTACCACTCGCCCAGCTTCCGGCATCCGCGCTCGTCGACGGGCACGAATCCGACGACGATGCTGGTGCACGCGAGCTGAAACGCGACGGTGGAGCGCATCTCCACCGCGCCGCCCGCCCGCGCGATGGCGCGCACGCGCTCGAGCGCCGCGCCCTGCGTGTCGCGCACGCGCTGCTCCAGCTCCCCGGACGGCGGGCCGGCGCACAAATCGTGCAGCGTGACGTGAAACGTCTGCGGGTCGAGGCGGCCCGCGAGGAGGCCGCCGCACGCCGCGAGCAGCCGCGCCTGCATGCGGCCGATCGCATCGCGGGTCTCTTCCGGCAGCTCGAACACGACCGTGTTGCCCGCGAACGGCCTGAGCGCGCCGGACGGCTCCACCTTGTCGCGTAGGCCCGCGCTTGTGTTCAGCTCGCAGTCCGCGCGCAGGCTGTCGCGGCTGTAGCTGTCCAGACGGCGGCAGAACCGCTCGACGGACTCCTCTTCTCTCTGCCATTCCACGGGCGTCCCTCTCCTCTCGCGCCTCCCGGGAAAATCCCGCCGCGCCATTCTGAGGATCATTATAGCAACATCGCGCCGGATTGACAAGACCGCGCCGTTTTCCCCGCAAAAAAGCACACAGCCGCGGGCGCGCCTTGGAAGCACGTCCGCAGCTGTGTGGTTCAATCAGATTCCGTTTTGCCGAGGTTTTGGGGATCTGCCGCGGCGTGGACGTTTGTCGTGACAGAAAAAGTTCCATCGACTTTTTTCACATCGTAGTGAAACGGAATCTTCTCGCTCTCCGGCACGGAATCCGTCTGTTCGCGCCACAGATAGTACGCCCTGACGAATCCGTCGTGGATGGTCTGCTCCGCCTCCAGCCGCGCGTCGACCGCCGCGGGAAACGTGCGGAACGAGCCGACGTAGAACCGCTGTTTTTTGAAGCCGATCATCACCTTGTAGCCGCCGGCCCGCGTCGGATAAACGCCGCGGAAGCCGCTGGTGTTGTCGGACCGGTGCTTTCGCTTTTCCAGCCACTCCACGCAGGTGTCGTCGATGCGGTGCAGCCTGCCTGCGATCTCCCGCTGCAGCTCGCGCTTCCGGCACCCGCAGCTCCGGTAGCTGCCGTGCACCAGGCTGTCCTCCGTCACGTCGAGCTCGCTTCCGCAGTCGCAGCGGCAGTGCCAGTACACGGACCCTTTCGAATCGCGCCGCGGAGTGGCGTACAGCGCGGTCAGACGGCCAAAGCGCTCCCCCGTGAGGTCGACCATGCAAGCCCGTTCCGATTTGCGCCCGCATCCGCAGCTGGTGACCTTTCCGGCCTTCAGCTCATGGGCCGCCGCCGTGTGGAGCGCGCCGCACTCGCAGCGGCAGAGCCAGCACACGCGCCCGTTCCGGTTCTCCGCGCGGCGCAGCACCGTCAGCCTTCCGAATGTTTTTCCCGTGAGGTCCTCCGGTCTGAAGCCGCTGCGGGCCGTCTGTTTGGGGACACAGCCGCAATTTGTGACTGTGCCCCGCGTCAGACGCTTGGTGTTCACCTGGATTTCTCCGCCGCAGTCGCAGCGGCACCGCCACAGAAGGTAGCGGTCCTGCCGCTCGCTCATTCGCTCCACGACTGTCAGCTTTCCGAACCGTCTCCCAATCAGATCAGCGTCCCGTCCCATCCGTCATCCTCCTCTCCGCGCGGAATGGAGCCGCCTTGAGGCCCGGGGCTATCAGCGGCGGCGACGGCGCGTAAAGACAATCGCCACCGCTGCGCCAACCGACAGCGCCGCGACGGACACGAGCACGGCGGGCTGCGCCGAGTCACCCGTCTGCGGAGCGCTGACGGACGTCGTCTCGCTGGATGCGGCGGGGTTCGCCTTTTCCCAGATGAGGACGAACGGCGAGAATCCGCCGGAGGGCACGTCAAACTCGATGCCCGCCGCCGTCTTGCGGATGCTCACGCGCGTGGGATCGACTGCGGTGATGTCCGAGACGGTGTATCCGGAGCTCGCCTGATCGGCGTCGTCGCGGTGCAGGCCCTCGAAGTGAAGCAGGGTGAAGCTGGTGTTCGCGTCCGTTCCCTCCGGATACGCCCAGACGACGGTGACGGGCTGTCCGGTCGTCTTGACCCAGGCGTTGCCGTTGTTCTCGTCCACAAGGTCGAGGTACTTGGCCTGATGCCAGCGCGTGACGTTCGCGGCGGCGGGGCCGATCTTCGCGTCCGTCTGCGCGATCAGCGCGTTCTCGCGCAGGGACTGGCCGTTGTCCTTGTCGTAGATGTCGTCAAACAGCAGGCCGATGCCGTCGGGGCCCGCCGGGACCGTCGTGTGGTTGAGCGTGTAGGTCGTGCCCTCGGGCACGACGACCGCAGCCGTTCCCGCCGTGAGGCGCTCCGTGGGCAGGGTGCTCTGCACGAGGTAGACGGGGTTTGTCTCCGGCGTGCCGGAGCCGAGGTCCACCGCGCGCACGCGCAGCGTGCCCTCGCCGGTGCGGATGCCGTACTCGGTTCCGTTTCCGTCAATGGCGCGCACGGAACTCAGCGTCACAGCGCCGGTGTACAGCGTCGCCGTGTAGTCCTCATACAGGTCCTTGACGGTGTTCGGGTCGAACTGGTCGTTCGTGACGGAGGAGCCATTGACGCTGTACTGCACGCGCACGTCATCCTGCGCGTCGTTCGCCTTGTTCAGGTAGTACAGCGTCTGGCCGTCGCGCGTCTTGCCGGCGACGGACACGGTCCACTGTTTTGCGGTCTGCGTGCCCGGAATGATGTCGCTGCTGACAAACTTCAGCTGCGTGGGGTCGACGCCCGCGGGCGCGCTGATGTGGAACAGCGGCGTGGGCAGCGAGTTGTTCGTGTCGAGCGTCTCGGAGCCGGAGCCGACGACGGCGTCATAGCCCTTCTCGCCGCCCATGTAGATGGTGATGTCCGCCGGGCGGATGGAGATGATGCCGTTCGAAGTGTTCGTGATGGTGAAGCCGTTTTCCATGTCGCCCATGACGCTGGATTTGTAGCCCGTCACGGGGTCCTCGGACACGGTGTATGCGATCTTCTTGCCGCCGCTCGTCGCGTCAAGACCGGTGAACGACCCCGTCCAGTTGTTGGCGGCGCTGAGCGTCAGCGTCTTTCCCGTTTCCTGGCCGCCGGCGAGCAGATGTACCGTCACCTGCTCGGGCCGCACGCCGTCGCCCGACCACACCTTCGTCACGGAGATGCTGATCTTTTCGGGGATCTTCGCCGTATTGCTCGCGCTGAACGGCTTATACAGCGTGCCCTTGCCGATGAAGAGCTGGGATTGTGTCGACCCTTTCACCTCGGATTCGTACGCGACCGCGTCCTCATACGGCTTGTTGCCGGTCAGCACCACAGTGACTTCATCGTCCGCGTCCAGCTTGTCGCTCTTGAACGAGACGGAGATCGTGCCGTCGGCCGTAACGGTGACGTTGCTCTCGGTGTACACCGTGTCGGTGGATTTTTTGACCGTCACGGTCAGGTCAGCGCCGATCTTCACGTCGTCGGAGAGGTTGTACAGCGTCAGGTTGTACGCGTCGCCGGCCGTCTCGATGCGCGCTTCAAACGAGGCGTTGACCGTCACGTCGGGCGCGGCCGCAGGCGTGAGGCCTTTCAGCCAATCTCTGAGGGCAATCACATCCGCTCGAATGTTGGACTCGTTTTGAGTCATGTCCGATTCGCTCGACGCATAGCTCTCGTCATAATACAAAATCAAGTCCCGGTAATATTCATGGGTTGCGGGAACGAGCGCTCCGACATACGGATATTTGATGGTATAGGACGGATTGGTATAGCTGAAGATCGCCTGCTGTACCGCGCTGATGATCACCATCTCGTAGTGGGGGACCACGTCGTTGTGCAGTGTGAGTCCAGCCGCTTTCGCCTTGGCGATCATTTCATCGATCTCGATGAACGGGTAGGAATTCTGGACAATGGCTCGCAGATTTTTTTCCGACGCTGCCGTCTGGGTCATGTCCTTCAATTCTCTGGTCCGGTAGTGAAAGCCATACTCATCGAAAATTACCGCGTCAGCGCAGTAGGTGAGCGTCTGCTCCCCCTGCTCATCCAGCAGCCGGAAAATATTGGTCGGATATCGAACTTTACCCGCCACATCTTCGTCCGTACACGCATAGGCATACGCGCTCAGCTGATAATAAGGTTTCCCGTCCTCTTCCGGGAACGTATACGGGTACTCGTCGTCCGCAAACGCAGAGACGCCCATCACGGGCACGAGCATACACAGGCACAGCAGCACCGCAAGGCAGCGCCTGAAAATAGGCTTCTGTTTCATACTTTTCTTTCCTTCCTTGGTCATATCGGTTGTGTGATTGCCCTGACTCCTGTTTTCCTCCTTCTGTCAGTTGCATCCCGGCTGTGCGCCTCCGCTTGAAAAAGCAGAGGATTTGCAGCACAAGGTCCGCGATAAACGTGCCCGTCAGGTCCCGGCCCGTCTGCCGGGTGTCGAGCAGCGGCATGTCCAGCACGACGATGTCCGCCCGCTTCTCCTTCGTGATCATCCGCCACTGGCTCAGGATCTCGTCGTAATTGCGCCCGAGCCTGTCGATGGATTTCAGCACAAGGACGTCCCCCTGCCGGAGCTTGCGCAGCATCCGCTGGTACTGGGGCCGGTTGAAATCCTTGCCGCTGAGCTTGTCCATATAGATGTTGCGCTGCTCGACGGGAAACGCGCGCAGCGCGAGCATTTGTCTGTCCTCGCACTGTTCCTTCGTGGAAACCCGGACATATCCATAAACGGTCGTTTGCATCCAATCGCCCTCCTTTGGGTCTGGTTTTGGTGAATCCTCTCCTTTATCATTTTATCGAAAGCGGAAATTATACAAAAAGCGCTTTTCTCCTCCCGGCCGGTCCCGAAGCCGCCCGCCTTCTTCCTTGTGATGAAATAAAACGACCCTGCCTTCGCAAATGCTTCTGCATTGGGAAGGCAGGGTCGTTTTTGCTTTGTCTGCGGGCGATCTCGCCCCCCATTCCGCCGCGTCTGGCCGGGGAAACGGGGGGCGCGCCGTCACGTCCGGGCGGCGAGGGGGATGTACTCGGTGTCGTACGTCGCGTATTCCTCCACCGCGACGCCCGCGGCGCGCAGCGCGTCCGCGAGCTCCGGCCCGGCGGAGGCCGACCGGAAGATCGCCGCCGTTCCGCCCGGCGCGGTAACCATAAATATCCCCCGGCGAAGCCGGGG